>NZ_BAAASD010000013.1:0-28285 GCF_039532705.1 Streptomyces sparsogenes subsp. cuspidosporus
CCGTGAATGCTTCCGGGCTATCCCGGCAACACCACGAGAGCGGAGCAGGCCGGAGGAATAATCCAGCCCGCTCACAGCGTCCTCGCTGTGTGTGTTTCTTCAAAGGAACCTCGTCCGATCAGCCACACTGGGCCGACCGTACGGCGTATCAACATATCTGGCGTTGACTTTTGGCACACTGTTGAGTTCTCAAGGAACGGACGCTTCCTTCGAAACCGTTTCACCGGTTTCTCCGGGCGCTTCCCTTCGGTGTTTCCAACCTTACCAGATCCGTTTTCCGGTCCGTTCCCGGTCCGAATTCCGTTTCCGGCCCCCTGTTGGAGCGGGGTTTTTCGCGCCTTCCGGCGTGGTCACTACGTTAGCGGATTTCCCCGGAGGCTCATAATCGAGCTCCTGGACCGAATTCCGGGCACGCCGAAATCCATCCCGATGAGGGGCCGTGCAGTAGTGGTTTGCCGCCGGTGCGGCGCGAGTAGCTGTCGGTGAAGCACTACGGCTCCGTGACAACCCGAAGAACTGTACACGACGCTTCGGGAGCCATCAAGCGCGCCCGCACACGCCGCGCCGGCGCCGTGGTCGAGGGGGCGGCGGGCGCGGGCGCGGGCGTGGTCAGCCGTTGCCGGAGGCGAGTTCTCGGCTGCGGTCGCGGGCCGCCTCGAGGGCGGCGATCAGGGCGGCGCGCACGCCGTGGCTCTCCAGTTCACGGATGGCGCTGATGGTGGTGCCGGCGGGCGAGGTCACCGCCTCGCGCAGCTTGACCGGGTGCTCGCCGCTGTCGCGCAGCATCACGGCCGCGCCGATCGCCGCCTGGACGATCAGGTCGTGGGCCTTGTCGCGGGGCAGGCCGAGCAGGATGCCCGCGTCGGTCATCGCCTCGACGAGGAAGTAGAAGTACGCGGGGCCGGAGCCGGAGAGCGCGGTCGCGGCGTCCTGCTGGCTCTCGGGGACGCGCAGGGTCTTGCCGACGCCGCCGAAGATCGCCTCCGCGTGGGCCAGGTGTTCCTCGGTGGCGTGGCTGCCGGCCGAGATGACCGACATGGCCTCGTCGACCAGGGCGGGGGTGTTGGTCATGACCCGGACGACGGGGGTGCGGGCGGCCAGGCGCGACTCGAAGAAGGCGGTCGGGATGCCGGCCGCGCCGGAGATCACCAGCCGGTCGGCGGGCACATGCGGGGCCAGCTCGTCGAGCAGGGCGGCCATGTCCTGCGGCTTGACGGTGAGGATAAGGGTGTCGGCGATCTTGGCAGCCTCCGCGTTGGAGACGGCCTCGACGCCGTAGCGGGCCCGCAGCTCTTCGGCGCGCTCCGCGCGGCGGGCCGTGACCAGCAGGTCGGATGGGGCCCAGCCACTGCGGATCATTCCGCTGAGCAGGGCTTCACCGATCTTTCCCGTGCCGAGCACGGCGACCTTCTCCGTCATGGTGCGGCTCACCTCGCGATGTGCACTGTTCGTGCCGAGCTGTGTGAAAACGGTTGGACGTACGGAGCCATCCTCGCACCGGGGGCGGGGTAGGTGTGGTGAGTGTCCGGGTGGCGGTACGGGGGGCCGGCGTGTGGTGGGGGCGGGTCCGCGCGGGCGCCCGCCGGGGCAATCGGAGCGGATCCCTCCCGTTAGATGACTCCGTGTTCACAGTTCGGTTACATAGCGACTTGCAAACGGTCACATTCCTTTGGACATAATGGAGTTCGGTGTCCAACTCGTGATCAGAGGGGGGGCGATGGTGAGGACCATCGGGCAGGCCGGCCGTGTGCTGCTCGCCGCGGTATCCGTACTGCTGGCCCTCTTCCTCGCCGCCGACTGCGCATATGCGCAGGTCACCCACCCCGAGATGGTGGCCACGGCAGCCGTGGCCGAGTCCCGTCCGGTCGTCAAGGTCACCGAGTCCGCACACCGCGACCGCGGGGCCGACGACTGCCAGGGGCTCCGCGGCAACCGCGCCCCGGTCACCGCGCCCACCCCGACGGGCAAACCCGGTTGTGTGTGCGGTTGCGACGCCGACCGGCTGGAGCCGCGTACCACGGCCGTCGCACCTCTCACGGGACGGCAGGCCGTCCCCGTGTCGAGATCCGGCGAACTGCCGGTCTCCCTCCAGATCTTCCGCTGCTGAGAGGCGTACCGCCCTGCGGCCATCGCGCCGTACGGCGGTCGACTGTGCCCTCTCTCAGCTCATCAGCAAGCGAACTCATCAGCTAGCGACCGATTCCATCGATCCCACTGACGCAGCGCTACGCCGCGCCCGCGCCTGCCCATGTGCCGGTGCCGGGGCGCACTGGAGGCAACCCTCATGCCATTGCGAAAGATCCTTCCCGACCGTTTCCGCGGGGCGGGTGGAGCCGACGGCTCTCCCGGCGGCGCCGGCACCTTCCGCGCCGACTTCACCGCTTCCCTCGTCGTCTTCCTCGTCGCCGTGCCCCTGTGCGTGGGCGTGGCGGTCGCCTCGGGCGTCCCGGCCGAGCTCGGCCTGATCACCGGCATCGTCGGCGGCCTGGTCACCGGCCTGCTGCCGGGCAGCAGTCTGCAGGTCAGCGGGCCGGCGGCGGGGCTGACCGTGCTCGTGTACGAGGCCGTGGAGGAATACGGCCTCGCGGCGCTCGGCGTCCTGGTCCTGATATCCGGGCTGCTGCAGCTGGCGATGGGCGTGCTGCGCCTGGGGCGCTGGTTCCGGGCGATCTCCGTGGCGGTGGTCCAGGGCATGCTCGCGGGCATCGGCCTGGTACTGATCGCCGGACAGCTGTACGCGCTCGCCGACGCCAAGGCGCCGAGCAGCGGCCTGGGCAAGCTGGGCGGGCTGCCGGGGCTCGTCGCCGATGTGGCCGGGTCGAGCGCCGCGCTCAAGGCGGTGGCCGTGGGCGCGGGCACGATCGCGGTGCTGGTGCTGTGGCCGCTCTGGAAGCGGGGGGCGCAGGTGCTGCCCGCCCCGCTGGCGGCGGTCGCGCTGGCCACCCTGGCCACGGTGGGGATGGACCTGCCGGTCGCGCGGGTCGAGGTGCAGGGCCTGCTGGATGCCGTGCAGCCGCCCGGGGGAAGCGAGTTCGCGCAGCTCGCGGAGATCGGTGTGCTCGGGACCGTGCTGGCCTTCACGCTGATCGCCTCGGCCGAGAGCCTGTTCTCCGCGGCCGCCGTCGACCGGCTGCACGACGGCCCGCGGACCGACTACGACAAGGAGCTCATCGCGCAGGGCGCGGGCAACGCGGTGTGCGGTGTGCTGGGCGCGCTGCCGATGACCGCGGTGATCGTGCGGAGTTCCGCCAATGTGCGGGCGGGCGCCAGGACCAAGGTGTCGCGGGTGCTGCACGGTGTGTGGCTGCTGGTGTTCGCGGTGCTGTTCCCCGCGGCGCTCGGCGTCATCCCGGTGGCGGCGCTGGCGGGTGTGCTGGTGCACGCGGGCTGGAAGCTGATCCCCACCAAGGACCTGGTCCCGCTGTGGCGTGCGCACCGTGGCGAGGCGGTGGTGCTGGTGGTGACCGCGAGCGCGATCGTGATCACCAACATGTTCGAGGGCGTGATCATCGGTCTGCTGATGGCGGTCGCCAAGTCGGCCTGGGAGACCTCGCATGTGCACGTCGAGGTGGCCGGGCTGGATGACGCTCCGGAGGACCGGCCCGTACGGGTCCGGGTGCTGGGCAACGCGACGTTCCTGCGGCTGCCCAAGCTGCTGGACGAGTTGGAGGCGCTGCCCCGTGAGCGGGAGGTGCGGCTGGACCTGAGCGGGCTGCGCCATGTGGACCACGCGTGCGAGATGGCGCTGGCCACCTGGGCGGAGCGGCACAACGCGGTGGTCAGCCGGGACGTCGACGCGAGCTCCCGCGCAGCCGGCGCGGCGGGCGGCGGCGACGTGGACTCCGACCCCGACGCCGACGCCGACGGCATCGCCGTCAAGGACACCGGCGCCGAGGAGCGCGCCCTGGCGTAGTCGCGCGGAGCCGTACCCCCGGCCCGTGGTGACCCGGATCGGATCCGGGTCACCACGGGCCGGACTTACGCAAGCGGGCCCCAGGCGGCTCGCTCGCGGACGTGTCAACGTTCCCTCCCCCAGGAGACGTTCGACGCCACGGCGCACGAGCGCCCGGGGAGACCCGCGTGACGGCGCGGCGCCCGGGATCGGTCTGCCGTGCCCACGGGCCGCCGTTTAGGCTGAGGCAGCTTCAACGTATGGCGTGGACGCACGCGCCGACGGGCACTTGGGGAGGGGTGGCGGTGCCGCTGAGCGCCGGTGATCCGGAGACCATGGGCGACTACCGGCTGCTTGACCGGCTCGGTTCCGGCGGCATGGGCGTCGTCTATCTGGCGCGCTCGGCGTCGGGGCGGCAGGTCGCGGTCAAGGTGGTGCACGCGCAGTTCGCCGAGGACGAGGAGTTCCGGACCCGCTTCCGACAGGAGGTCGCGGCGGCGCGGCGGGTGAGCGGCGCGTTCACCGCGCCCGTCCTGGACGCCGACCCGGACGCCGAACGCCCCTGGATGGCGACCCTGTACGTGCCGGGGCCGACGCTCTCCGAGCGGCTGACCGAACGCGGCCCCCTGAACGCGGCGGAGCTGCGGCATCTGGCACTGGGCCTGGCCGAGGCGCTGCACGACATCCACCGGGTGGGGGTGGTCCACCGTGATCTCAAGCCGGCCAATGTGCTGATGGCGGACGACGGCCCGCGCGTCATCGACTTCGGGATCTCCCGGGCGGCCGACAACCAGGCGCTGACGGTGACCGGGCGGGTCATGGGCACGCCTCCCTTCATGTCGCCCGAGCAGTTGAGCAGGCCCCGTGAGGTGACCGGGGCCTCGGATGTCTTCTCGCTGGGCACGCTGCTGGTGTACGCGACGACCGGCAAGGGGCCGTTCGACGGCGAAAGCCCGTACCTGACGGCGTATCAGGTGGTGCACGAGCCGCCCGAGCTGAGCGAGGTCGCCCAGCCGCTGCGCGGCATCGTGGAGCGCTGCCTGGCCAAGGCGCCGGACGACCGGCCCGGGATCGCGGAGTTGGTGCGGCTGCTGGACGGGTTGCCGGCCAAGGGCGAGGTCCGCGCCGCCGGCCGTGGTTCCGCCGGCGGGTCAGGCGGCGAGGCGGCCGACGGCCCGGGCAAGGGCAGCGGCAAGGGCAGCGGCAAGAGCAAGAGCAAGGAGCAGGGGCCAGGGCAGGAGGGGGGCCGGGACGGGGCCGGGGCGGCAGGGAGGGACCAGGGCAACTGGACGGCCTGGAGCGAGGTCCGGCGGCGGCGCCCCGTGCTCGCCGCCGTGATCGCCGTCGCGGCGCTGGCCCTGGGCGGCGGCGCCTTCGCGCTGTACGCGCCCGATGACGACGGCGGCGGCGGGGTCCGTACCAGCGGCAGGCCGGCCGACGCCGCGCGGACGCTCGCCCTGCCCTCCGGCTGGCGGCCGTGGCAGGTGTCGCTGCCCAAGGCCGCCGGGCCCGCGTCCCCCTCGGGCGAGTACGACGACTACGTGGACTTCGGCGGCGATGTCACCCCGCTCTGCGTACGGCAGGACACCAAGCTCTACTGCGGCGGCAGCGGCTTCCCGACCGTCCGCGTGGACGCGCTGACGGGACACGTCGACTGGAGTACCCGCGCGCTGGTCAACTCCGAGACCTCCGCGACCGGTTCCGCACCGGCCGGGGTGCGCGGCGGGCTGGTCTTCGTCCACGACAGCCCGTCGGACACGGTCTCCCGGCTGGTCGTCCTCGACGCGGACTCCGGCCACAAGAAGTGGGCGCGGCCGACCAGCACCACCATCGACACGGCCCTCTTCGACGACATGGTCCTCTCCAGCTCCGCCGACGACCGGTCCCTGGTCGCCCGGGACGCGGCCACCGGCGAGCAGCGGTGGTCGTACCGGGTGCCCAAGGGGCAGCTGTGCACGGCGACCGTGTACGGGAACGTGCCGTACGGCGTGTGCTGGGACGACACCCAGGGCGACACCGAGGACGACACCCTGTGGTCCACCTTGGTGCGGCTGGACAAGCGCGACGGCTCCCCCACCAAGCTGGCCCGGCTGAAGGACACCGAGGACGGTCTGGGGCTCGACGGCGACGACCTGCTGATCCTCCCGACGACGGACGGCGCCGACACCGGTCCGCACCCGAGCGTCCTCCGGCTGGACATCCGCACCGGGGACAAGCGGCGGGTCACCCTCCCGAAGAGCGCGGTGGGCACGGCCATGCTGACCGGCGGCCGGCTCTTCTTCATCCAGGAGAGCGGCAAGGTCACCGCGGTGGACGTGGACAGCGGCAGGCAACTGTGGAGCCGGCAGACGACGGTGGAGCGGCTGGGCAAGCCGGTCGTCTCCGCCGCGGAGAACACGGTGTACCTGTGCAGCGCCAGCGGGCGGCTGCTGGCGCTGGACCTGCGGACGGGCGCGGAGCTGTGGCAGTCCGCGCCGCGGAGCGAGCACAGCGGCTCGGGCGGCGGCCCCGAGTCGTCGCAGGTGCTGCGGCTGGGCGGGGCGATCGTGGCGCTGGCGAGCGACGGGACGCTCTTCTCGGCCGACCCGCGCCATCCGGACGCGAAGCCCGCGAAGCCCGCGAACTCCGCCGAGCCGCCGTCGGACTCCGCCGAGCCGCCGTCGAACTCCGCCGAGCCGCCGTCGAACTCCGCCGAGCCGCCGTCGAACTCCGCCGAGCCGCCGTCGAACTCCGCCGAGCCGCCGTCGAACTCCGCCGAGCCGCCGTCGGGCTCCGCCGAGTCGACGGAGCCCGCGGGCGGTTCGGCGGCCGCAAAGCCCTCCGCGAAGCCCTCCCGGACGGCCTCCGTGGGGCCTCCCGCCGAGCCCGCCGCGCCCGGGCGTGGTTGAGCGGCGCCCGGTCAGCCGGCGCAGACGACGGTGATGAACCCGTCGCTGCCGGTCTTCACATACGCGTCGGAGACGTACTGCCCCGGCGCGATGCTGTCCCAGATGTCGGTCGTGCCGTACGGGCCCGAGATCTTCTGCCCGCGCCGCTGACAGCGGATCGGGACGCGGATGTCGTACGGCAACACCTTGATCAGCTTGCTGGTGGTGCTGGGACCGCTGCGGACGTTCACCCGGTAGCCGGGAGCGATCGGGTAAGTGATCGTCCCCGCCTCGGCGGTTTCCAGCTGCGTGGTTTCCGTCGCGCCGGCTTCCGCCTCGGCGGTTGCCGTCGCGGCGCTCGTCTCCACGGTCTCTTCCATGGCCATCGGCCCTCCCCCGTCGACCTTCATTCCGATGTTGTGCACATCTTGTGCACATGTCGTCTTACGTGACACGACCCAGCGGAGGCTAACAGGGCTCGCACGTGTCATCGACTAGGCTCGCCGAGCCGCGAGTGCGGCCGAATTCACGGGGGTGGGGGAATGCCGCCGGTGCGCAGAGCCGGGACAGGCCCGGAAGCGGAGGATCCGGAGTACGCCGGTTCCTACCGGTTGGAGGCGCGCCTCGGCTCCGGGGGGATGGGCGTCGTACACCTGGCGCGCTCGGCCTCGGGGCGGCGTCTCGCGGTGAAGGTCGTCCACGCGGAGTATGCCGAAGACACCGAGTTCCGGGCGCGGTTCCGGCAGGAGGTGGCCGCCGCCCGGCGGGTCAGCGGCGCCTTCACCGCGCCCGTCGTGGACGCCGACCCGGACGGTGAACGCCCGTGGATGGCCACCCTTTACATCCCCGGCCCCACCCTCGCCGAGCACGTCAAGCGGAACGGCCCGCTGGAGTCCGGGGACCTGGTGCGGCTGGCCGCCGGACTCGCGGAGGCGCTGCGCGACATCCACCGCGCGGGGGTGGTGCACCGCGATCTGAAGCCGAGCAATGTGCTGCTCGCCGGGGACGGGCCGAAGGTCATCGACTTCGGGATCTCGCGGCCGTCGGACAGCGAACTGCGCACGGAGACGGGGAAGCTGATCGGCACCCCGCCGTTCATGGCGCCCGAGCAGTTCCAGCGGCCGCGCCAGGTGGGGCCCGCGGCCGATGTGTTCGCGCTGGGGTCGCTGCTGGTCCACGCGGCGACCGGGCGCGGGCCCTTCGAGTCCGAGAGCCCGTACATCGTGGCGTATCAAGTCGTCCATGACGAGGCGGATCTAGGGGGCGTGCCGAGCGTGCTGCTGCCGCTCGTGCAGCGCTGCCTGGCCAAGGATCCCGCCCAACGTCCCACGCCGGACGCCCTGATGACGGTCCTGCGTGCGATCGGCGGCCCGCATCCGCCCGCCCTGCGCGGCCCGCTCCCACGCGTGCCCGCCCAGCGGGGGCGCGGTACGGGGCCGTTGTGGGGCGACGACGAGGACGGCGGCGAGGCCCTGGGAGACGTCACGCCCCACCCGGCCGATCCCGCCGGCCTCCCCGATCCCAGCGGACTCCCCGAACTCGCTGACCTTCCCGAGCCCGGCGGACTCCCCGAACTCGCTGGCCTTCCCGAGCCCGGCGGACTCCCCGAACTCGCTGACCTTCCCGAGCCCGGCGGACTCCCCGAACTCGCCAGCCTCCCCGAGCCCGGCGGACTCCCCGAACTCGCCAGCCTCCCCGAGCCCGGCAACCCGGTCGGCATCGAGCCCCTGGCCGCCGGTGACCACGCCGACGGCGCTCAGTACAGCACTCAGTACGACGGCCGGGACGCTGATACGCGGGTCTCGGCGGGGCAGGACGCGGCCGGGGTCCGGCCGGGCGGTGAGGAGCGCGACGGCGGGGCGGGGCGGCGGCGCCGGACGGCGCGGCGGTGGGTCACGGCCGCAGTGCTGGCCGCGGTGATGCTCGGCGCGGGCACGGTCTGGGCGCTGCAGCGGGGCGACGACGGGCGGCGCGCGGCGGGCCGGGAGCCGGCGGGCTCCGCACGGGCGGCGGCCTGGCGGCCGTGGGCGGGCAGGCTGTCCGCCGACGGCTCCGCCACGGCGGGCCAGGGCGCGTCGGCGGCGTCCTGCTCGTACGGGGGCGGCGCGCTGTACTGCGCGGGGCGGGGCGCCGAGGCCGCACGCCTGGATCCGGCGGATGGCGAGGTGGAGTGGTCGCGCCCGGCCGCGGCGGGCCGCCCGCACGACGGCACGCCGACCGCCCCTGCGCTCTCCGGCGGTCTGGTTCAGGTGGTGTCGCCGGACGGGGCGCGGCTGCGGGCGCTCGACCCGAAGACGGGGCGGCCCCGGTGGAGCCGCGACGTGGCCTCGTACCAGGGCCGCGTCTACCCCTCGGGCGACACGGTGCTGCTGGTCGCGGCGGACGGCACGGTCACGGCGGTGGACGGGGCCACGAACGAGCGGCTCTGGCGCCATGCCTTCCCCGGGCACGCCGTCCCGGCGTTCGTCTCGTACGGCGACGGGCGCACCGCCTATGCGCTCAGCACGACGGGGGACGGTTCGCGCACCCTGGTCACGGCGGTCGACACGGCTCGCGGCACGACGCGCTGGCAGCGTTCCTTCAGCGGCACCCTCACCCCCGCCGGCACCGACTCCGCCCCCACCGACTCCGCCGACACCGACTCCGCCCTCACCGACTCCGCCGACACCGACTCCGCCCCCGCCGGCTCCTCCCCCACCGATTCCGAGGGGACTCTCTTTCTCACCGGCACCGACGCGCAGACCCGCACCGCCACCGTCGTCCGGTACGACCCGGGGCGCCGCGCCGAGCGCCGCGTCACGCTGGCCACGCCGGTGTTCGCGACCAGCGCGGTGGTGCGCGGCGGCATGGTCTACCTGCTGTGCTCGGACGGGGGTCTGGTCGCGGTCGACCCGCGCCGTACGGATCAGACGGACCGGACGGATGGGGACCCGGCGCAGCGGTGGCGGCTGGAGACCTCGGTGAGCAACGCGTCGCCGCTGGTGGCGGCGGGCGACCGGCTGTACTTCTCGGCTGCGGACGGCCGACTGCTCGCCGTGGACGCGGTGGGGGGCGAGTTGCTGGGGCAGACCCCACCGCGTACGGGCAAGGCCGGGAAGAGCTTCCTGGACGCGGTGCCCGCGCCGGTGGCGGCGGACGGCAAGGTGTTCGGCTCGGCGCCGGACGGCTCGGTCTTCGCGGTGGCGGGGCGGGACCCGGCCCGCTGGTGAGCGCGGCGTGGCGAAGCCCCGCGGGCAGTGACAACGCCCTGCGGACAAGGGCGAAGCCCCCGCACAGTGGCACCCGCGGACAGTGGCACCCCCGGGCAGCTGCACTCCCGGGCAGCGGCAAAGCCCCCCGGGCAGTGGCTCCGGGGGGCTCGGGCCCAGGGAGTGTCGTCCCTGGGCCGCCGACGGTGCCAGGCCCGGAGGGCCCGGGCCGGCCGTGCTAGCCGAGCTTGCTGACGTCCCGCACCGCGCCCTTGTCCGCGCTGGTCGCCATCGCCGCGTACGCCCGCAGCGCGGCGGACACCTTGCGGTCGCGGTTCTTCGGCGCGTACACGCCGCCGAGGGCCGCGCGGCGGGCCGCCAGCTCCTCGTCGCTGACCAGCAGCTGGAGCGTGCGGGCGGGGATGTCGATGCGGATCCGGTCGCCGTCCTCGACCAGGGCGATGGTGCCGCCGGACGCCGCCTCGGGCGAGGCGTGGCCGATGGACAGGCCCGAGGTGCCGCCGGAGAAGCGGCCGTCGGTGATCAGGGCGCAGGCCTTGCCCAGGCCCCGGCCCTTGAGGAAGGAGGTGGGGTAGAGCATCTCCTGCATGCCGGGGCCGCCCTTGGGGCCCTCGTAGCGGATGACGACGACGTCGCCCTCCTTGACCTGCTTGCCGAGGATCTTCTCGACGGCCTCTTCCTGGGACTCGCAGACCACGGCCGGGCCCTCGAAGGTCCAGATGGACTCGTCGACGCCCGCGGTCTTCACGACGCAGCCGTCCTCGGCGAGGTTGCCGTACAGGACGGACAGGCCGCCTTCCGTGGAGTAGGCGTGCTCGATGTCGCGGATGCAGCCGTTCTCGGCGTCGGTGTCGAGGGTGTCCCAGCGCTCGGACTGGGAGAAGGCGGAGGCGGAGCGCACACAGCCGGGGGCGGCGTGGAAGAGCTCCACGGCCTCGGCGGAGGGCGAGCCGCCGCGGATGTCCCACTGCTTGAGCCAGTCGGCGAGCGAGGACGAGTGCACGGTGTGCACATCCTCGTTGAGCAGCCCGCCCCGGTAGAGCTCGCCCAGGATCGCGGGGATGCCGCCGGCCCGGTGGACGTCCTCCATGTAGTAGACGCCGCCGGGGGCGACGTTCGGGGCGACCTTCGCCAGGCAGGGCAGACGGCGGGAGAGCGCGTCGATGTCCTTCATGTCGAAGTCCAGCCCGGCCTCCTGGGCGGCGGCGAGCAGGTGCAGGATCGTGTTGGTCGAGCCGCCCATGGCGATGTCGAGGGCCATGGCGTTCTCGAAGGCGGCGCGGGAGCCGACGGCGCGCGGGAGGACGGTCTCGTCGCCCTGCTCGTAGTAGCGCTTGGTGATCTCCACGACGGTGCGGCCGGCGGTCTCGTACAGCGCCTTGCGGGCGGTGTGGGTGGCCAGCACCGAGCCGTTGCCGGGGAGGGACAGGCCGATCGCCTCGGTCAGGCAGTTCATCGAGTTCGCGGTGAACATGCCGGAGCAGGAGCCGCAGGTCGGACAGGCGTTGTCCTCGATGCGGGCGATGTCCTCGTCCGAGACGCTGTCGTTGGCGGCCTCGGAGATCGCGGTGATCAGGTCGAGCTTGCGGACGGTGCCGTCGACCAGGGTGGCCCGGCCCGACTCCATGGGGCCGCCGGAGACGAAGACGGTGGGGATGTTCAGCCGCATCGCGGCCATCAGCATCCCGGGCGTGATCTTGTCGCAGTTGGAGATGCAGATCAGCGCGTCCGCGCAGTGCGCCTCGACCATGTACTCGACCGAGTCGGCGATCAGGTCGCGGGAGGGCAGGGAGTAGAGCATTCCGCCGTGGCCCATGGCGATGCCGTCGTCCACGGCGATCGTGTTGAACTCGCGCGGGATGGCGCCCGCGGCGTGGATCGCCTCGCTGACGATCCGGCCGACCGGCTGGAGGTGGGTGTGGCCCGGCACGAACTCCGTGAAGCTGTTCGCCACCGCGATGATCGGCTTGCCGAAGTCCTCGCGCGCTACGCCGGAGGCCTGCATAAGGGCTCGGGCGCCCGCCATGTTGCGGCCATGGGTGACGGTGCGGGACCTCAGCTCGGGCACGGTGCTCCACTCCCTCGTTCTCCGGGTCGTCCCGGTGGTCCGGGTTCTTGAGTCTTCTGAGCCTACGCCTCCCATCCGGGATACGGACGCACCGTCCGAATCCCAAGACGCGCGGCTCACCCCTCGGGCAGCCCCGCCGGGGCGCTCGGGCCCTCGCAGGCGCTGGGCCTCGCGCTTGACCCGGGCGGGCCCTCGGCGGGGGTCGGATGGCGGGGGTCGGATGGCTCTACGTTCTTGATTGGGTTGATCGAGCCATTCGTAAGGTTGGATCGCCCTGGAGTGCTGGGTGTGGCTATCAGGTGGCTGCGGGGGTCGGATGGCGGCGGTCGGATGGCGGGGGTCGGATGGCGGCGGTCAGATGGCGGCGGTCAGATGGCGTCGTCCGTCAGATAGCGCTGGAGTGTGGGCCCCACCACGGCGACGATGTCGTCCACCGACGCGGAGGCCATCGGCTCCATGCCGATCACATACCGCAGCATCGCGATCCCGATGATGTGCCCGGCCGCCAGCTGCGCCCGGAACTCCGGGTCGGGCACGTCCAGCTCTTCCGCCATCCGCAGCAGCAGCCGGCGCTCGATCAGGCCGCGCAGGACCGCCGCCGCGGCCTCGTTCGTCAGCGCCGAGCGCATCACGGCCAGCAGCGGGAGGCGGGTGACGGGGTTCTCCCAGACGCCGAAGATGAAGCGGGCCATCCGTTCGCCCGCCCCCTCCCGGCTGCCGTGCACGGCGTCCGGAGCGCCCATGGCGGGCGCCAGGATCAGCTCGACGGCCGCCCCGAAGACCTGGTCCTTGGTGCCGAAGTAGTGGTGGACCAGGGCGGGGTCCACGCCGGCCGCCTTCGCGATGCCGCGGATCGAGGTCTTGTCGTAGCCGCGCTCGGCGAACTCGTTGCGCGCCGCGGCCAGGATCCGGTCGCGGGCCCCGGGGGCGTCGGCGGCGCCCTCGGTGCGGGGCGGCCGGCCGCGCCGTCGCGGAGCGGGGGATTCCGAGGGCGGGGCCGGGGTCACGAGCCGGGCACCGCCCCGCGCGACGAGGACTTCGAGGAGCGCCTCGACGAAGACCGCGACGAGGACCTCGACGAAGACCGCGACGGGGGCGAGGCGGCCGGGTCCGGGGAGAGGGCCGAGCCGGAGGCGGCGGCCGGGTCCGGGGAGACGGCCGTGTTCGGCGAGGCGAGGTGGAGCCGGGTGAAGGCCAGCGCCTCCGCCAGATCGGCCTCCCGCTCGGCCGTGGACATCGCCCGCCGGGTGTTGACCTCGACGACCACATGCCCGTCGAAGCCGGTCGCGGCCAGCCGCTCCAGCAGCTCGGCGCACGGCTGGGCGCCCCGCCCCGGCACCAGGTGCTCGTCCTTGTTGGAGCCCATCCCGTCGGCGAGGTGGATATGGGCCAGCCGGTCGCCCATCCGGTCCACCATGCCCAGCGCGTCCGTACGGGCGGTCGCCGTGTGCGAGAGGTCGATCGTGAAGTGGCGGTAGTCGTCGTGGGTGACGTCCCAGTCGGGCGCGTACGCCAGCATCTCCCGGTCGCGGTAGCGCCATGGGTACATGTTCTCGACAGCGAACCGCACGTCCGTCTCGCCCGCCATGCGCCAGATTCCGCGCACGAACTCGCGGGCGTACGCGCGCTGCCATCTGAAGGGCGGGTGGACCACGACGGTGGAGGCGCCGAGCTTCTCGGCGGCCGCCTTCGCACGCTGCAGCTTCACCCACGGGTCGGTCGACCACACCCGCTGAGTGATCAGCAGGCATGGCGCGTGGACGGCGAGAATCGGCACCCCGTGATAGTCGGAGAGCCGGCGCAGCGACTCGATGTCCTGGCTGACCGGATCGGTCCACACCATGATCTCGACACCGTCGTAGCCCAGGCGTGCGGCGATCTCGAAGGCCGTCGCCGTCGACTCCGGATAGACCGAGGCCGTGGACAGCGCGACCTTCGCATCCGGGATGCGCACCACTGGCTCTGTCACGAGGGACAGGGTACGGCGCTCCTCCGTACGGCTAAACCGCCGCCGGTCAGGCCGGTGCCGGGACCGGGCGGGGGGCGGGCCCGGCGGGTGTCACCCCGTCGGCAGATGGTCCAGACGGCGCAGGATGACGCCCTCGCGCAGCGCCCACGGGCAGATCTCCAGCTCGTCCACCTGGAACAGATCCATCGCGGCCTCCGCCACCAGCGCCCCCGCCAGCAGCTGCGGCGCCCGCCCCTCGGAGACGCCCGGCAGCTCCTCGCGCTTGTCGACGGGCATGGCGGCCAGTTTCGGCACCCACTGCTCCAGCGCCTGGCGGGTCAGCCGGCGCGGGACGTACAGGCCCTCGGCGGAGCGCGCCGCGCCCGCGATCCTGGCCAGCTGCTTGAAGGTCTTGGAGGTGGCGACCACGTGGTCCGGTGCGCCATGGCGGCTGAAGTCGCCGACGACCCGGGCGATCTCCGCCCGTACGTGCCGCCGCAGGGCCCGGACGGCGTCCGGGTCGGGCGGGTCGCCGGGCAGCCAGCCGGCGGTCAGCCGGCCCGCGCCCAGCGGCAGGGAGACGGCCGCGTCGGGCTCCTCGTCGAGCCCGTACGCGATCTCGAGCGAGCCGCCGCCGATGTCCAGCACCAGCAGCTTCCCGGCCGACCAGCCGAACCAGCGGCGGGCCGCGAGGAAGGTGAGCCGCGCCTCGTCCTCGCCGGTCAGGACCCGCAGCCGCACCCCGGTCTCCTCCTCGACGCGGGCCAGCACCTCGTCGGCGTTGGCCGCCTCCCGGACGGCGGAGGTGGCGAAGGGCAGCACGTCCTCGACGCCCTTGTCCTCGGCGGCCTGGAGCGCGTCCTTGACCACCGCGACCAGGCGGTCTATGCCGCCGGAGCCGATGGCCCCGGCGTCGTCGAGCAGTTCCGCCAGGCGCAGTTCCGCCTTGTGGGAGTGGGCGGGCAGCGGGCGTGCGCCCGGGTGCGCGTCCACCACGAGCAGATGGACCGTATTCGAACCCACGTCCAGGACACCGAGTCTCATGGCCAGCACGCTACTGCGCGCATCCCCTGGTCAGGTACGGGTCCCGGCCCTGAGCCGGTTGCCCATGGGCATACCCTTGGGCCCGTGGCAAAGACGAAAAAGGCGAAGCAGGACAAAATTCGGAAGCGGGGTCCCGAGGCCGGGCGGGACGCCGAGGCCGGGGCGGCCTCTGACGAGCTGGAGGACCTGGTCATCGCGTTCGCCCCGGACCTCCCGGAGGAGGCGGAGGGTGCGGACGCGCCGGCCGACCCGTCCGACCCGTCCGATCCGGCCAACCTGTCCGACCTGACTGACCTGAATGACCTGTCCGGTCTGTCCGAGGACGAGGCCGATCTGTCCGACGACGAGGTCGGCCTGGACTTCGCCCGCGCCTGGGTCGAATTCCCCGACCCCGCCGACGACGAGCAGGTCTTCCGCTGCGACCTGACCTGGCTGACCTCCCGCTGGACCTGCGTCTTCGGCCAGGGCTGCCACGGCATCCAGGCGGGCCGCGCGAGCGACGGCTGCTGCACTCTGGGCGCGCACTTCTCGGACGAGGACGACGAGGAGCGCGTCGGCCGCCACGTGGCCCGGCTCACCCCGGACCTCTGGCAGTTCCACGACGTGGGCCACGCGACGGGCTGGACCCAGACCGGCGACGAGGACGACGAGCGCCAGACCCGCCGCTACGAGGGCTCGTGCATCTTCCAGAACCGCCCGGGCTTCAAGGGCGGCGCGGGCTGCGCGCTGCACATCCTGGCGCTCAAGGAGGGCCGCGAGCCGCTGGAGACCAAGCCGGACGTCTGCTGGCAGCTGCCGATCCGCAGGTCGTACGCCTGGATCGACCGACCCGACGAGACGCGTGTGCTGCAGATCACCATCGCCGAGTACGACCGGCGCGGCTGGGGCCCGGGCGGCCACGACCTGCACTGGTGGTGCACCTCGGCGACCTCCGCGCACGGCGGCGGGAAGCCGGTGTATCTGTCGTACCGGGCGGAGCTGACGGAGCTCATGGGCAAGGAGGGCTACGACCGGCTGGCCGAGCTCTGTGAGCAGCGGCTGGCGTCCGCCCTGCCCCTCGTGGCCCCGCACCCGGCCGACCCGACGGACTGAGCCTTCGCGCGGGTGGCCCCTGGCCTGGCCCACGCCTGGCGCCGTAAGCCCTGGCCGCCGGTCCGGAGGGATGGTCTCCCGGCGGGGTCGTCTCCAGCGGGGTCGTCTCCAGCGGGGTCGTCTCCAGGGGGTGGCGCAGGGCTCCGGTCTCCAGGGGGTGGTGCCGCAGGGCTCCGGTCTCAAGGGGTGTCGGGGGGCTCCGGGGAGGTGTCGTCCGTGTTCGACGGGGGCTCGCCGGGCGGGTCCGAGGGCTCGGGTGTGGGCTCGGGCTCCGCGCCGCGCCCCTCGATCACCACCACGGCCCCCGCCGGATCCACCTTGACCCGCGCGCTCCAGCGCCCCGGCGGCTCGCGGTCCCGGTCCACGGAGACGGTGATCGTGGTGGTCTCGCCGGGCCGCAGCACCCCGGCGGTGTGGTTCAGCTGGAGCCAGGGCGCGGAGGCGGCGGCCGTCCAGTGCACCGGGGCGCCGCCCGAGGCCTTGAGCGTGATGACCGTGACCTCGCCGCTGGGCTGCGCCTCGACCGTCAGCCGCCCGGGGCCCGGCTCGCCCCGGCCGGGGCCCGGCTCGGTGCCCGGCCGGCGGTCGGGCCCGGGGGTGCCGTACGGCCCCGGCCGCCCGCCCTTCGCGGTGCCGGACCGTTCCGCCTGACCGGTGCTCTTCCCGTTCTCCCCCACGACCTCGACGGACACGTCCGGCGGCCGTTTGCCCGCGGTGTCCCCGCGGCCGGATTTCAGCCGTGGGCCGGAACGGTCCTGCGCGCTGCCCGCCTGGCCGTACGAGCGCCTCGTCGACTCGTCGGGGCCGCCGCCCGGCCGGTCGGGGGTGCGCTCCGCCGTACCGTCCGCGTTGGCGGCGGCCACGGAGTCCGTGTCGTGGTCGTCGCCCGCTGTCGGGGTGCCCCGGTAGGCGGCCCACAGGGCGAGCACCGGGGCGGCCACGATCGAGGCGACCACCGTCGTGGTGAGCGCGCGGCTGCGCATCCGGCTGCGGCGCGCGGCCTGCTCCTTGGGGGCCAGGGGAAAGCCACGCCGGTCGAAGCGGGGCCGGGAGGCGGCGCGCGCCGGGCGCGCGCCCTGGGCGCACATCATCGCGGCGTACACGGCGGCCCGCGGCGCCTCCAGCACCGGCAGGGCCGCGGGGGCGGCCGCCGTGCCGGGCCAGGGCCCGCCCGCCGTGGCCCGCTCGGCCATGGCCCGGCACTCGCGGCAGTCGTCCACGTGCCGTACGAGCTCGCGGCGCAGCGCGGCGGACAGCAGCACCTGGGTGTCGCCGGCGAGCCGGGCGACGACGGGGCAGTGGCCGAGCTCGACGACGGCGAGCGCGGCGCGCGTCCGCTCCACCTCGCAGGCCGCGCTGGCGAGCAGGGCGCGGGTCTCGTCGCGCTCCTTGCCGAGCGCCGCGGCGACCTCGCGGGGGCTGAGCCGATGGCGTACGGCCAGCTCGAGCGCCTCGCGCTGCTCGGGGGTGGTCCCGGCGGCCTCGGGCCACGCCAGCGCGGCCAGCTCGCGACGGCGCTGCGCGGCGGTGGGCGAGGGTGTGGGGGAGGTGGTGGGCGAGGGGGTGGGGGAGGCGGGGCCGGGCGCGGCCGGTCCGGTCCGGGCGGTGGGCGAGGCGGGGCCGGGCGGGGCGGGCCGGTCGCGGTGGCGCCGCTGGGCCGGCACCTCCGGGGACCGGGGCCGCCCCGTACGCTCCGCGATCCGGCCGGGCCCGCCGACCCCGCCCGGCGCCCCGGGCTCCCCGGGCTCCCCCGGGTGCGCCGGGGCGCCCCGGTCCCCCGGGCCTCCTGGCCCTTTCAGGCCCCGCAGCTCGGCCAGCTTGCGCAGACAGGCCCAGCGCGCGAGGGCGTAGAGCCAGGGCCGGCACAGATCGCCCTCGGCGGCCACGCGCCCCCGCCCCCGCGCGTGCTGCCGCTCGGCGACGGCGAGCGCCTCGCCGAGCGCGGCGGTCGCGGCGTCGTGGTCGCACAGGACCGACAGGCAGTAGGTGAACAGGCCGTCCAGATAGGGCTCGTAGCGCACGGGGGGACGCTGGGGGTGCGCGGCGGAGGTGCGCGGCGCGCGGCGCGACGCACCGGGCGCACCGGATGCCCCGGCCGCGCCGGACGTTCCGGGTACGCCGGACGTTCCGGGTACGCCGGACGTTCCGGGTACGCCGGACGCACCGGATGCGCCGGGCCCGCCGGGCGAGTGTGTCGAGTGCTCGGACCTGCTGCTCATCACCCGGCGACGTTAGGCGGATGATGCAGACTCCAGCGCGCTACTTGCGCTGTTTTAACCCTTACGGGTGACCATCTCCCTCATAAGGGGACAGGTGTCCTCCCGCCGCGCCCCGGATCTGCTACGCGGCTCCCACCCCGGATCTGCTGGGCGGCTCCCCCTGCGCCGCCTCCCGTACGTCCGTTGTCGGTGCCCGGCGCTAGCGTTGCGGCATGGCTGCCCGTAGCTCCTCTCGATCGTCCGCCAAGGACCGGCCCTCCTACCGCTGCACGGAGTGCGGCTGGACCACGGCCAAGTGGCTCGGCCGCTGCCCGGAGTGCCATGCCTGGGGCACGGTCGAGGAGTTCGGCGCGCCCGCCGTCCGGACGACCGCGCCCGGCCGGGTCACCTCGGCGGCGCTGCCCATCGGCCAGGTGGACGGCCGCCAGGCCACCGCGCGCGGCACGGGCGTGGACGAGCTCGACCGCGTCCTGGGCGGCGGCCTGGTGCCCGGCGCCGTGGTGCTGCTGGCCGGGGAGCCGGGGGTCGGCAAGTCGACGCTGCTGCTCGACGTCGCCGCCAAGGCCGCCACCGCCGACCACCGGACCCTCTACATCACGGGCGAGGAGTCGGCGAGCCAGGTGCGGCTGCGCGCCGACCGCATCGGCGCGCTGAGCGAGCATCTGTATCTGGCCGCCGAGACCGACCTGTCGGCCGTGCTCGGTCATCTCGACTCGGTCAAGCCGTCGCTGCTGATCCTGGACTCCGTCCAGACCGTCGCCTCCCCGGAGATCGACGGCGCTCCTGGCGGCATGGCCCAGGTGCGGGAGGTGGCGGGGGCCCTGATCCGGGCCTCCAAGGAGCGCGGCATGTCCACGCTGCTGGTCGGCCATGTGACGAAGGACGGCGCCATCGCCGGCCCCCGCCTCCTGGAGCACCTGGTGGACGTCGTGCTGCACTTCGAGGGCGACCGCCACGCGCGGCTGCGCCTGGTGCGCGGCGTGAAGAACCGCTACGGGGCGACGGACGAGGTCGGCTGCTTCGAGCTGCACGACGAGGGCATCACCGGCCTCGCCGACCCGTCCGGGCTGTTCCTGACCCGCCGCGCCGAGCCGGTGCCGGGCACCTGCCTGACCGTCACCCTCGAAGGCCGCCGGCCGCTGGTGGCCGAGGTGCAGGCGCTGACCGTCGACTCCCAGATCCCCTCGCCCCGCCGCACCACCTCCGGCCTGGAGACCTCCCGGGTGTCGATGATGCTCGCCGTCCTGGAGCAGCGCGGCCGGATCAGCGCGCTCGGCAAGCGGGACATCTACAGCGCCACGGTCGGCGGGGTGAAGCTCTCCGAGCCCGCGGCCGACCTGGCCGTGGCGCTCGCGCTGGCCAGCGCGGCGAGCGACACCCCGCTGCCGAAGAACCTGGTGGCGATCGGCGAGGTGGGGCTGGCCGGGGAGGTCAGGCGGGTCACGGGCGTGCAGCGGCGGCTGGCCGAGGCGGCGCGGCTCGGCTTCACCCACGCCCTGGTGCCCGGCGACCCGGGGAAGATCCCGGCCGGCATGCGGGTGCAGGAGGTGGCGGACATAGGGGACGCACTGCGCGTACTGCCCCGGCGCAAGCGGGCCGAGCGAGCGCCGGAGGATGCCCCGGGCGCCTGAGGCCCGGCCTGGTGAGCCCGGGCGCCGGCGCCGCGCGCCCGCTCCCGCCCACGGGCGTACGCCGGGAGACCCGGCGGGAGGGTGTTGGCCGCCGGTAGACTTTGCCCTGGTCTCGCCCGTACGTAGCCCGCGCACCGGCACAGCAGGGCGGCCCGCGGCAGCGAATGACCTTGCGACGGAGGAGTGCAGTGGCAGCAGGCGACCGGGCAGCGGCTCCCGGCAAAGCCGACGGTCTGATGCGCGCCTCCCTCAGCGCCGTCGCCCCGGGCACGGCGCTGCGCGACGGCCTGGAGCGCGTCCTGCGGGGCAATACCGGCGGCCTGATCGTGCTGGGCACGGACAAGACCGTGGAGTCGCTGTGTACCGGCGGCTTCGTCCTGGACGTCGAGTTCACCGCGACCCGGCTGCGCGAGCTGTGCAAGCTGGACGGCGCGCTGATCCTCGACAAGGACATCACCAAGATCGTGCGGGCGGGCGTGCAGCTCGTCCCGGACGCCGCGATCCCTACCGAGGAGACCGGCACCCGCCACCGCACCGCACAGCGCGTCTCCATCCAGACCGGCTTCCCGGTGGTCTCGGTCAGCCAGTCGATGCGGCTGATCGCCCTGTACGTGGGCGGGCAGCGCCGCGTCCTGGAGGACTCGGCCGCGATCCTCTCCCGCGCCAACCAGGCCCTGGCCACGCTGGAGCGCTACAAGCTCCGCCTCGACGAGGTCGCGGGCACGCTCTCCGCCCTGGAGATCGAGGACTTGGTCACGGTCCGGGACGTGACGGCGGTCGCGCAGCGGCTCGAGATGGTCCGCCGGATCGCCACCGAGATCGCCGAGTACGTGGTGGAGCTGGGCACCGACGGCCGTCTGCTGTCGCTCCAGCTCGACGAGTTGATCGCCGGTGTCGAGCCGGAGCGCGAGCTGGTGGCGCGCGACTACGTGCCCGAGCCCACCGCCAAGCGCACCCGCACGGTCCCCGAGGCGCTGGCCGAGCTGGACCGGCTGTCCCACGCCGAGCTGCTCGAACTGGCCAATGTGGCGCGCGCCCTGGGCTACAGCGGCTCGCCCGAGACCCTGGACTCCGCGGTGTCGCCGCGCGGTTTCCGTCTGCTGGCGAAGGTGCCGCGGCTCCCGGGCGCCATCATCGAGCGGCTGGTCGAGCACTTCGGCGGGCTGCAGAAGCTGCTCGCGGCGAGCGTGGACGACCTGCAGATGGTGGACGGCGTGGGCGAGGCGCGGGCCCGGTCGGTGCGCGAGGGGCTGTCGCGGCTGGCGGAGTCCTCGATCCTGGAGCGGTACGTCTAGCGGACCTCCGCCCAGCCGAGCCCCGTCCAGCGGGCCTCCGTCCAGCCGAGCCCCCGTCCAGCCGAGCCCCACCCGGGGACCCCCGCCCGGGGACCTCCGCCCGGCGGAGGCTCCGCCGGGCCCCCGCGCGCGTCAGTCCTTCTCCAGCACGAACGACACCCGTGCCGTGCCCAGCCCGTCCAGCTTCGCCTCGACCAGGTACGTACCGGCCTTGGCCGAAGCGCTGCCCGACGGCGTCGCGCAGTGCTCGGCGCTGCGCTTGCGGTCCCACTCCACCGTGCGCTTGGCCTGGCCGTTGCCCGGCACCTGGACCAGCACGGACTTGCTGCCCTGCGGGCAGTCGTCGGACGCCCACACATGGTCGTTCTCGGCGTCGGTGATGGTCAGGGAGGCCGCCGCACGGCCGAAGTCGACCTTGCAGGGGTTGTCCGAGGAGTTCTTCACAACGATCTCGAACGTCGGTTCCTCGCCCGGCTCGTACGTGTTCTTCACCCGCGAGCCCTTGACGCTGCGCACCGTCAACTCGACGTCGCCGCGGGTGCAGACGGGCAGGGTCGACCCGGCCGGGACGCTCTGACCGTCGCCGATGCCGAGGCCGGCGCCGGTCCCGCCGCCGGAATCGCCCGCACCCCCGCCGTCCCCGGCGCCGCCGGTGTCCGTACCGCCGCCGGTGTCGCCGCTCCCGCTGCCGCCGCCGTCGGTGTCACCGGCGTCGCCGGTGCCGGTCCCGCCGTCGTCCGACTCGTCGCGCCCGCCCGGCCGTTGGCTGTTGACGGGGGTGGAGGAGGTGGGCCCCGGGGTGATGGTGCTCGCGGCGCCGCCGCCACCCGACCCCTTGCCCTCGTCTCTGCCGCCGTCGCCGCCCGAACCACCCCAGCCGAAGGCCCAGATGACGAGGAGGACGACGAGGACGAGAAGCGCCACCGCAACGGCCCTCCGCCGCCAGTAGATGGAGGAGGGAAGCGGCCCGATCGGATTGCGCAGAGATCCCACGCGGAAACTCTACGAGAGATCGCAAGCGGGACCCGCCAATAACCGCCGCTCCACGCCCTACTTTTCTCATCATCTGACCGGATCCGGCGGCAGGCGCCGCGCCCGCGCCTCGCTTCAGCCGGGACCGGGGGCGGCCGATCGTCCCATCTGACCTCTTTTCAACCGCCGTGCCCGGTCTCGACGACCAGCCCCGCCTCATACGCCACGATCGCCGCCTGGACGCGGTTGCCGACCTCAAGCCGGTCCAGGACCGCGCTGACGTATCCCTTGACCGTGCCCTCGACCAGGTGCAGCCGGCGCGCGATCTCCGCGTTCGACAGGCCCGCGCCGACCAGCGCCAGCACCTCGCGCTCCCGCGCGGTCAGGCTCTCCGTACGGGCGCGGGCCGCGGCGCCGCGGGTCAGGCGCTCGCCGCCGAGTTCGCTGATCACATGCCGGGCCACCTTGGGCGACAGGAACGCCGCGCCGCCCGCCACCGCCCGCACCCCCGCGATGAGTTCGTGCGGATCCCCGGACTTCAGCAGGAAGCCGGCCGCGCCCCCGCCCAGCGCCCGGGCGATGTACGCGTCCTCGGAGAACGTGGTGAGCACGGCGACCGCGGTGTCCGGAAGCGTGCGGCGGATCTCCTCGCACGCGGACAGCCCGTCCAGCCTGGGCATCCTGATGTCCAGCAGCGCGACGTCCGGCCGGTGGGCGCGGGCGGCCTCCACCGCCTCCCGGCCGTCCGCCGCCTCGGCGACGATCTCGATGCCGGGGCCGGCGGCCAGGACGGCCCGTACCCCCGCGCGGATCATCGCCTCGTCGTCCGCGAGCAGCACCCTGATCGTCGAGTCGTTTCTCACCGCACCCCGCCATTCCTCACTGTCGTTCCGCGACTCAGACGCTACAAGCGGACGTACGCCGCCGCCCCTGCCGAAAGTCAGGGCACCGTCGTGAGGGCGGCCACGTCACGGCACCCAGGCCCCGGCACCAAGGCCCCGGCACCCCCGCCCCGGGCCGGCCCCCGCCCGCGGCTGACACGCTCAGGGCCAGGCCCCCGCCCGCGCCTGACACGCCCCAGGCCCCCGCGCGGCTGACACGCCCCGGCGGGGCCCGGGGTTTCCGGGGCGGGCGGCGGGCGTGCCAGGATCGTCAGTGACATGACTGCCATCTCCGCCGCCTCCCCCACGCCCTCCGCCGACCGCCCGAACCGCCCCGAGCACGCCGCCCGCCCCGAACACGACGCCGCCCGCCCCGACGGGTCCGCGGGTGCCGGCGGGGCCGCGGGTGCCGGCGGGGCCGCCCTGCACGGCCCCGTCATCGACTGGTTCGACGCCCACGCCCGCGACCTGCCCTGGCGCCGCCCCGAAGCCGGCCCGTGGGGCGTGATGGTCAGCGAGTTCATGCTCCAGCAGACCCCGGTGAACCGCGTGCTGCCGGTGTACGAGCAGTGGCTCGCCCGCTGGCCGACCCCCGCGGACCTGGCCGCCGAGCCGCCCGGCGAGGCGGTCCGCGCCTGGGGGCGGCTCGGCTATCCGCGCCGCGCGCTGCGCCTGCACGGCGCGGCGGTGGCGATACGGGAGCGGCACGGGGGCCGCGTACCGAGCGACCACGCCGAGCTGCTGGCGCTGCCGGGCGTGGGCGAGTACACGGCGGCGGCCGTGGCCTCCTTCGCGTACGGGCAGCGGCACGCCGTCATGGACACCAACGTCCGCCGGGTCTTCGCCCGCGCGGTCAGCGGCCGGGAGTTCCCGCCGGACGCCACGACCGCCGCCGAGCGCAAGCTGGCCCGCGCCCTGCTCCCCGCCGACGAGCCCACCGCCGCCCGCTGGGCCGCGGCGACGATGGAACTGGGCGCGTTGGTGTGCACGGCGCGCACGCCCGACTGCGCGCGCTGCCCCATCACCGCGCAGTGCGCCTGGCGCGCGGCCGGCTCCCCGGCGCACGACGGGCCGCCTCGCCGCGGCCAGACCTACGCGGGAACGGACCGTCAGGTGCGCGGCAAGCTGCTCGCGGTGTTGCGGGAGGCGGTCGCCCCGGTGCCGCAGGCGGCGCTCGACAAGGTCTGGCACGAGCCGGTGCAACGGGCCCGCGCGCTGGACGGGTTGGTCGCCGACGGCCTCGTGGAGCCGCTGGACGGCGGGCTCTACCGACTGCCCCTGACCTGACCGCCGAGCTGACCGTCGGCCTGACCGCCGCGGCGGGGTTCTGCCCCGCCGCGGCCGTTTCTGTGACAAGGCTGTGACACGGCCACGACCCGACTCTGACACTCCGTCCGAACGGGCCCGGCTGTTACACAACCTATGGGTAGCTGTGCATTCGCCGCAGGTCAGATGCACATCACGCCGCAACAGCCGCTCCGTAGCGTCCTCTCCGTGCTCGGCGCCCGCCGGGCACACAGGTGGGGAACACAGCGGGATGGAGGCTGCGGATGTCCGGCAGCGGCAAGGTTCTGGATTTCGAAGAGTACGTGCGCAACCGGCAGGACGCGCTGCTCCGCAGCGCCCGCCGCCTGGTTCCCGACCCGATCGAGGCACAGGACCTCCTCCAGACCGCGCTGGTGCGCACCTACGGCCGCTGGGATGGGATAGCCGACAAGTCGCTGGCCGACGCCTACCTCCGCCGGGTCATGATCAACACCCGCACCGAGTGGTGGCGCGCCCGCAAGCTGGACGAGGTGCCGACCGAGCAGCTGCCGGACGCGCGGGTCGAGGACGGCACCGAGCAGCACGCGGACCGGGCGCTGCTGATGGACATCCTCGGAGTGCTGGCTCCCAAGCAGCGCAGCGTCGTCGTGCTGCGACACTGGGAGCAGATGACCACGGAGGAGACCGCGGAGGCGCTCGGGATGTCGACCGGCACGGTCAAGAGCACGCTGCACCGGGCGCTGGCCCGGCTGCGGCAGGAGTTGGAGAGCCGCGAGCTGGACGCCCGCGCGCTCGGCCGCCCGGAGGGCCGCCAGGACCGGCAGCCCGCGCTGCCCGGGCCCCGCCGGATCCGCCAGACCCCGCAGGACCGGCGCCGAGGCCAGGAGCGGGGGCAGGAACGGTGCGCGGCCTGACCAGGGCCTCTCCTCCCAAGGCCGACCCTCGGCAGGCCGCCTCGGACCAGGCCTCCCCGGACCGCGCCGCCTCGGACCAGGCCGCCTCGGACCACTCCGGCCCGGACCAGGCCTCCCCCCATCAGGCCCTCCTCCCCGGCAAGCCGGCCTCCGGCAGGCCCGCCCTCCGCAGCAGCGCCCGCCGCATCGCCCCCCGCAGGGCCGCCCTGCTCACGGGCGGCGCGTTCGTCGGCTTCGCCGCCATCGGCGGACTGATGCTGGCCGGATGCGGGGCCGGGAGCCAGGGCCTGCGCAAGGAAGGTCCGGCGAGTACCACCTGGCCGTCGGAGCAGGCCGACTCCTCGGGCTCGTCCGCGTACGAGTCCTCCCCCGCCTCGACGTCGCGCAAGCAGAAGGTCGACGCCGTCGCGCTGGTCAAGAAGGACCCGAAGGTCAGCGAGCGGCTGAAGGCCAACCTGAAGCCCTGCGGGAAGAGCA
The DNA here is from genome assembly GCF_039532705.1 of Streptomyces sparsogenes subsp. cuspidosporus. Classification (NCBI taxonomy): domain Bacteria; kingdom Bacillati; phylum Actinomycetota; class Actinomycetes; order Kitasatosporales; family Streptomycetaceae; genus Streptomyces; species Streptomyces sparsogenes. The sequence continues at coordinate 25,776 of NZ_BAAASD010000013.1, forward strand.
CCGCGACGGCCGCGACCGGCGCCAAGAACCCCTCGAAGTCGAAGGGCTACCCGGTCGACGTGGCCTACGGCCGGCTGACCGGTGCCACCGCCTCGGACCTGGTGATCAACATAACCACCTGCACCGAGGGATTCGGCATCGGCTCGTATGTGTACCGCAAGGTCGGCGGGGCGTATGAGAACGTCTTTATGGACGAGCGCCCGCCCGTCTACGCCGACATCGCCAAGGGCCACCTCCGCGTCACCAAGTTGATCTACACGGCCAACGACTCGGTCTGCTGTCCCTCGGGCGAGGACGTGACGACGTACCGGTGGGCCGAGACGCGCCGGCAGTTCCTCGTGTCCGACCGCAAGGTCACCAACGCCAACGAGGACGAGACGCCCGCGCCCGCCGACGGAACGGAAGGCTGAAGCAAGGCCGTGGCCGAAACCCATGTGCTCTTCGTCGAGGACGACGACGTCATCCGCGAGGCCACCCAGCTCGCCCTCGAGCGCGACGGCTTCGTGGTGACCGCCGCGCCCGACGGGCTGACCGGGCTGGAGCGGTTCCGGGCCGACCGGCCCGACATCGCGCTGCTGGACGTGATGGTGCCCGGGCTGGACGGGGTGAGCCTGTGCCGCCGGATCCGCGACGAGTCCACGGTGCCCGTGATCATGCTGTCGGCGCGCGCCGACTCGATCGACGTGGTCCTCGGGCTGGAGGCGGGAGCCGACGACTATGTGACCAAGCCCTTCGACGGGGCCGTCCTGGTTGCCCGGATCCGGGCCGTGCTGCGCCGCTTCGGGCACGCGAGCGGGCCCGGCCGGGGCAAGGACGCCGAGCCGGAGGAGCCCGACGGCGGGGTGCTGCGCTTCGGTGACCTGGAGGTGGACCCGGAGGGGATGGAGGTCCGCAAGGCCGGCGCGCAGGTCGCGCTGACGCCGACGGAGATGCGGCTGCTGCTGGAGTTCTCCGCCGCGCCGGGCACCGTGCTCTCGCGCGACCGGCTGCTGGAGCGGGTGTGGGACTACGGCTGGGGAGGCGACACCCGGGTCGTGGACGTCCATGTGCAGCGGCTGCGGGGGAAGATAGGCCAGGACCGGATCGAGACGGTCCGGGGCTTCGGCTACAAGCTCAAGGGCTGAGGGCTGAGCCGGGATGGTGAAACTCGCCCTGCGCTCCGGTCTGCGCTGGAAGGTCAGCCTGGCGATCGCCGCCGTGAGCGCGCTGGTGGCCGTCGCGCTGAGCCTGGTCGTGCACAACGCGGCCCGCGTCTCGATGCTCGACAACAGCCGCGCGGCGATGAACGAGCGGGTGCAGTCCGCCCAGCGGATGTACGAGAAGTACCGGATCCTCGGGTTCGGCGCGAAACTCGACGACGAGCGGCTTCCCGAGCAGCTGAAGAAGGAGGCCGCGCGCGGGCTGCGCGCCACCTACCTGGGGAACACCGGCGCCGCCGGCCCCGAGGTGTGGGCGTCGGTGCCGCTGCGGGACGGCCGGGTGCTGTCCGTGCACACCCAGTTCAAGGACCGCGCCCGGGTGCTGCAGGACCTCGACCGCGTCCTCGTCCTCGGGTCGGTGTCGGTGGTCATGGGCGGCATCGCGCTGGGCGTGCTCATCGGCGATCAGCTCTCGCGGCGGCTGCGCAAGGCCGCCACCGCGGCCCGCAAGCTCGCCGAGGGCGACTCCGAGGTCCGGGTGCGGGACGCGATCGGCGGCCGGGTGCGGGACGAGACCGACGACCTGGCGCGCGCGGTGGACGGCATGGCGGAGGCACTGCAGCAGCGGCTGGAGGCGGAGCGGCGGGTGACGGCCGACATCGCGCACGAGCTGCGCACCCCCGTCACCGGCCTGCTCACCGCCGCCGAGCTGCTGCCGCCGGGCCGCCCCACCGAGCTGGTACGGGACCGGGCACAGGCGATGCGCCAGCTGGTCGAGGACGTCCTGGAGGTCGCCCGGCTGGACGGCTTCGCGGAGCGCGCCGAGCTGCAGGAGATCGCCCTCGCCGAGTTCGTCTCCCGCCGGGTGCGCGTCGCGGCCCCCGAGGCCCGGGTCACCGTGTTGCGCGACGCCCATGTCTCCACCGACCCGCGCCGCCTGGAGCGGATACTCGGCAATCTGCTGGCCAACGCCGCCCGGCACGGCAAGCCGCCCTTCGAGGTCACCGTCGAGGGGCGGGTGCTGCGCGTCCGCGACCACGGGCCCGGCTTCCCCGAGGCGCTGCTGAAGGACGGGCCGAGCCGCTTCCGCACCGGCAGCAAGGACCGGGCCGGCACCGGACACGGCCTGGGCCTGACCATCGCCGCGGGCCAGGCGCGGGTGCTGGGCGCCCGGCTGACATTCCGCAACGCCGAGCCGACCGCGGAGGGGCGGGAGGGCGCGGTGGCGGTGCTGTGGCTGCCGGAGTCCGCGCCCACCAACACGGGGAGCTTCCCGGTCATCGAGGTGCCGGACTGAGGGGGCTGGACTGAGAGGGCTGGACTGAGGGGGCTGGACTGAGAGGGCTGGACTGAGAGGGCTGGACTGAGGGG
>NZ_BAAASD010000013.1:28382-205759 GCF_039532705.1 Streptomyces sparsogenes subsp. cuspidosporus
GGGGCCGGACTGAGGGGGCCGGACTGAGGGGGCCGGACTGAGGGGGCCGGACTGAGGGGGCCGGACTGAGGGGGCCGGACTGAGGGGGCCGGACTGAGGGGGCCGGACTGAGGGGGCCGGACTGAGGGGGCCGGACTGAGGGGCCTGCCTGACGTGCTTCGCCGACCCGCGCCCGTACGAACGCAGAAGACGCGGCCGTACGAACGCGCGAGGCGCGCCCGTACGAGCAGACAAAGGCGCGGCCGGTGCCACCGCACCGACCGCGCCTCGTGTTTTCCGCCCCCCGTACCGCCGGGTCAGACCGCCTCGACCACCGGGGCCTGGCCTGCCGGGGTCTGGTCCTGCCCCTGGTCCTGGCCCTCCGTCTTGGGCTTCGGGGCGGACCCGCGCAGCGGGACCTCCTTGATGAACCAGGCGGCGAGGAAGCCGACGACGCTGATCACCGCGCCCCACAGGAAGACCTGGTGCGCCCCGTCCGCCACCGCGTGGGTGTACGCGTCCCTGATCTCCGGGGCCAGCTTCTTCAGGCTCTCACGGTCGAGCTGGGCGCCACCGGAGGTGATCGCCGCGCCCTTCTCCCCGACCCGGGCGATCATGGTGTCCCGCACCTGGTTGGTGAAGAGGGCGCCGAGGATGGCGACGCCGAAGGAGCCGCCGAGGGTGCGGAAGAGGGTGGCGGAGGAGGAGCCGACGCCCATGTCCTTCATCTCGACGCTGTTCTGCGCGATGAGCATGGAGGTCTGCATCAGGAAGCCCATGCCGGCGCCGAGCACCGCCATGTAGATGCCCGAGGTCAGGCGGGTGGTGCCGGTGTCCATCAGGGCCAGCAGGAACATGCCCACCACCATCAGGCCGCCGCCGAGGATCGGGAAGATCCGGTACTTGCCGGTCTGGGTGGTGACCCGCCCCGAGATCAGCGAGACGGCCAGCATGCCCAGCAGCATCGGGAGCAGCAGCAGGCCGGAGTTGGTGGCGGTGGCGCCCTGGACGGTCTGCTGGAAGAGCGGGAGGAAGGTCATCGACCCGAACATCACGAAGCCGGTGAGGAAGCCGATCACCGTGATGAGCGAGAAGTTGCCGTTACGGAAGATGTGCAGCGGCAGCACGGGCTCGGCGACCCGGCGCTCGACGGCCACGAAGGCGATGAGCGCGGCGACGCCCAGCACGCCGAGACCGATGATCTGGGCCGAACCCCACGCGTACTCGTTGCCGCCCCAGGTGGTGATCAGCACCAGGGAGGTGATGCCTATGGTGAGCAGCGCGGCGCCGATGTAGTCGATCCGTGCCTGCGCGCGCTTCTTCGGCAGGTGCAGCACCGTGGTGATCGCGGCCAGGGCTATCGCGCCGAGCGGGACGTTGATGTAGAAGATCCAGCGCCAGCCGAGGTGGTCGGTGAGGGTGCCGCCGACCAGCGGGCCGCCGATCATGGCCACGGCCATCACACCGGCCATCATGCCCTGGTAGCGACCGCGCTCCCGGGGCGGGACCAGATCGCCGATGATCGCCATCACGCCGACCATCAGACCGCCGGCGCCCAGGCCCTGAAGGGCGCGGAAGCCGATCAGCTGCCCCATGTCCTGGGCGGCCCCGGACAGGGCCGAGCCGGCCAGGAAGACGACGATGGACGTGAGGAACATGCCCTTGCGGCCGTACATGTCGCCGAGCTTTCCCCAGATGGGGGTGGAGGCGGCGGTCGCCAGGGTGTACGCGGTGACCACCCAGGAGAGGTGGTTGAGCCCGCCGAGCTCGCCGACGATGGTCGGCATCGCGGTGCCGACGATCATGTTGTCGAGCATCGCGAGCAGCATGGCGATCATCAGCGCGAAGATCACTACGCCGGTGGAGCGGGGCTTACGGCCCGACGCCGCCTCCGCGCCGGGCAATGCCGCCTCCGCGCTGGACGGCGCCGCTTCCGCGTCGCGCCGCGGCGACGCGGAAGGTACTCCGCCTTCGGACTGATTCTGGGACATGCTCTCCACTTCCCCCTGGGGTGCGGCCGATCGCTGTACCCGGGCTACTTACTTGCCGCCCGGCTAGTTGAGTACAGTGGAGAAGGTACGGCGTCTACTAGCCGGGCGTCAAGTAAGTTTTGTTCGGCCCCGCGAGGCCCCACGACCACAGGAGAGCACCATGGGCAGCACACCGCAGGCGCGCCGGGGCGACACCCGGCAGCGCATCCAGGACGTGGCCTTGGAACTCTTCGGCGAGCAGGGGTACGAGAAGACCTCGCTGCGCGAGATCGCCGAGCGGCTCGAGGTCACCAAGGCCGCCCTGTACTACCACTTCAAGACCAAGGAAGACATCCTCATCAGCATCTTCCAGGACCTGGCCCGGCCGCTGGACGAGCTGCTCGACTGGGGCCGCGGGCAGCCCCGCACCCTGGAGACCAAGCAGGAGCTGGTCCGCCGCTACAGCCTGGCGCTCGAAAACGCCCTCCCGTTGTTCCGGTTCATGCAGCAGAACCAGGCGGCGATGAGCCATCTGCGCCCCGGCGAGACCCTCAAGGACCGGATGCTCGCCATGAGCGACCTGCTGAGGGATCCCGAAGCCCCGCTGACCGACCAGGTCCGCGGCCTCAGCGCGCTCTTCGTCATGCACACGGCCCAGTTCGCCATGCAGCACCTCGAAGCCGACCCCGAGGAGAAGCGGAAGGCCATCCTCGAGGTCGCTCTCGACCTCCTGGCACAGGCGAACGCGCGGGAAAAGCCCGGAGCGTCCGAGGCCCCGGACGCCCCCAACATCCCCGACACCCCCGACGCGCGCTGAAACCCCGCTCCCGGCGCGGGGTCTCAGCGCCGGGGCGGGGTGCTCGGGGGCGGGGGCGGGGTCCTCGGAGGCGGAGGTCAGCGCCCGGCCGTGTCTCGGTGTCTCAGACCTTGACGCCGTGCGAGCGCAGGAAGGCCAGCGGCTCGACGGCCGAGCCGTAGTTCGGCGTCGTACGGATCTCGAAGTGCAGGTGGGGACCGGTCGAGTTACCGGTGCTCCCGGAGAGGCCTATCTCCTGACCGGTCGTCACGGTCTGCCCCACCCACACCTTCACCTGCGACAGGTGGGCGTACTGGGAGTACGTGTTGTCGTCGTGCTTGATGACGATGGCGTTGCCGTACGCGGGGCCGTCGCCGGCGCCGTTGCCGCCGGCCTTGACCACCACACCACCGTGGGCGGCGCGCACCGAGGTGCCGCTCGGCACGACGAAGTCCTGCCCGCTGTGGTTGTGGGCCCAGAGGTTGCCCGCGAGACCGAAGGCGGCGCCGATCGAGTAGGAGGCGACCGGCGTCTCCCAGGAGCGGGCCTTGGCCTCGGCGGCCTTCTTCGCCGCCTCCGCGGCCTTCTGGCGCTCCTCGGCGGCCTTCTTCGCCTTGGCCGCCGCCTCCTCCGCCGCCTTCTTCTTGGCGGCGGCGAGCTCCGCGGCCTTCTTCTCGGCCGCGGCCTCCTTGGCGGCCTTCTCGGCGGCCGCCTTCTTCGCCGCCGCCTTCTCCGCGTCGATCGCCTTCTGCAGCGCGTCGGCCTGGGCCTGCACCGACTTGCCGAGGTCACCGGCCGGAGCCACCGACAGCGCGCTGTTGCTCTGCGCGGTGTCCGCGGCGAGCGCGACGCCCGCCCCCAGCGCCAGCGAGGCCCCCATGCCCGCGACCAGTACGGCGGCGCGGGCACGCAGAGCGGACTTGCTCGAATAACGGGATTTGGCGCGCGGGGACATAGGGGGGCTACCTCCAGAAACATGGGTGAGTCCCGGCCGGGGACCGGAACAGACGTTCTTTGTTAACCCGGCGGGGCCATGAGGCCAACCCGCGTCACTACTAATCCGCGCCGTACGAAAAGGGGTCGCACCCAAAATTCCGCCGGGGCCCGGGGCGCGGTCCGATATCTCTGATCACACCCTCAGGAATCGGAAAGGACCGCCTCGGTCACCCCCACTGACCTGCACGGATTCCACAGTGTGGGGCCAGATCCGCAAACCCGGACGACCGCGACCGACGTGTGCGCACCCCATAGCCGAAGGCACTCACTATTTTCCGTAGTAGGGCCCCGATGACCTGTGTGCCATATCACCGCGCCATAAGATCGCCGATCACCGCCCCGGCCATTCGATGTCCGTTTCGGGACCAAAGACCATACGGCCCCCGGTACGCTGTCCGGTCAGAAGCCGCCGGCCACCGCGCCGCACCAGCCATCGGGGGGATGGGGACGTGGATCCCGCAACCATCGGCGTTCGTCTCACCTCGGCCGCCGTGACGCCGCTGATCAAGAAGCTCTTCGTGCAGGAGGGCCCCGGCGCCGCTCTGGTCGACCAGCCGGTCCGCGTCTCCGGACTCGTCTCGTTCAAGGGCGAGAAGCGCACGCTGACGGAGAAGAACCTCCAGAAGATCGCCACCCAGCTGGTACAGCGCGCAGTGGAGACCGCGGGGCCGGGGGAACGACCGTGCCCCGCCGACGAGGACGAGATCGTCGCCATGCACCTGGCGACCACGCTCCAGGCGCTGGGCGACCTGGACATGGACGATGTGCAGGCCGTGCGGCTCGGCCATCAGGCCCTGGCCCGCATGCTCATCGGCGCCACCCTGGCCAAGGGCCACAAGCTCTTCCTCAGCCAAGCCGCGACGGCGCTCTACCGGCGCCTCGTGGACACCGCCTGCCTGCACATCCTGAACTTCTTCACCCAGCGCTCGACCTTTGTATCCCGCACCCTCGTCGAACAGAGCGGTCAGCTCGCCGACCTCATCACGAAGATCGACATCTTGATCGAGCGCATCCCCTCCCAGTCGGCCGAGGACGCGGGCTTCGAGAAGGACTACGCCTACTTCGTACAGAAGAAGTACGGGACGCTGACCATCGTCGGCATCGACCTCAGCCACACGGAGGCCAGCTGGCCCCTGGACGCCGCGTATCTGAGCCTGGAGGCGATCGTCCCGCCGCGCGACCGGGCCGCCGCCACCCCCGCCGGCGAAGCCACCCTCCCCGGCGGCGAAGCCATCCTCCCCGCCGGGGAAGCCACCGCGCCCGGCGGCGAGGTGGCCGCCCCCGTCCCCGCCGACCAGGCCCTCGCCGGCCACAGCCGGGTCCTGCTGCGCGGCGTCGCGGGCTCCGGCAAGACCACCCTCGTCCAGTGGCTCGCCGTCTGCGCCGCCCGCCAGGAGCCGCCGCGCGGCATGGAGCAGCTCATCGGCCGCGTCCCCTTCGTCCTGCCGCTGCGCACCATCGCCCGCCAGGACACCCTCCCCACCCCCGACCGCTTCCTCGCCGCCGTCCACAACCCCCGGCACGCCGCCCAGCCCACCGGCTGGGCCGACCGCGTGCTGAGCGCCGGGCGCGGGCTGCTGCTCATCGACGGCATCGACGAGATCCCCGAGCGCGACCGCGAGCGCACCCGCGCCTGGCTGAGCGATCTCCTGCTCGCCTACCCCGACAACCTGTGGCTGGTCACCTCCCGCCCCTCCGCCGTCGCCGACGACTGGCTGGAGACCGAAGGCTTCGCCGAGTTCGCCCTGGCCCCCATGAGCCACGACGACCTCGGCGCCTTCATCGACCGCTGGCACGACGCCGCCCGCGCGACCTGCCGGACCGCCGAGGACCGCGCCGCCCTCGACGGCTACCAGTCGGCCCTCCACACCGCCGTACGCACCAAACCGGACCTCGGGCTCCTCGCCACCAACCCCCTCATGTGCGGCCTGATCTGCGCCCTGCACCGGGCCCGCCGCGGCTATCTGCCGCCCGGCCGCAAGGCGCTGTACGACGCGGCGCTGTCCATGCTGCTCACCCGGCGCGACACCGAACGCCACATCTACGCCCCCGGCGACGTCCAGCTCGACGAGGAGCCGCAGGTCCAGCTCCTCCAGCGGCTCGCGTACTACCTCATCCGCAACGGTGAGGCGGAGCTCGACCGCTCCCAGGCCGAGCGCATCATCGCCGACGCCCTCCCGTCCGTCCCCTCGGCCGCCGCGCTCGGCGACGCCCCGCGCATCCTGAACCACCTGCTGCTGCGCAGCGGTCTGCTCCGCGAGCCGTCCGTCGGCACGATCGACTTCGTCCACCGCACGTTCCAGGACTTCCTCGGCGCGAAGGCGGCCGTGGAGGAAGGCGACTTCGGGCTGCTCGTCGAGCACGCCGCCGACATCCAGTGGGAGGACGTCATCCGCATGGCGGTCGCCCACGCCCGGCCACGTGAGCGGGCCAACCTCCTCACCAAGATGGTGGGCCGGGCCAGGAAGAACTCCGACTCGGCACTGCGGATCTTCCTGCTGGCCCTGGCCTGTCTGGACCACGCCCCCGACCTCGACCCCCAGGTGCGCGACGAGGTCACCTGGCACGCCAAGGGCTTCATCCCACCGCTGGACGCGCATCGGGCCCGCGAAATGGCGACGGTGGGCCCCCTCGTGCTGGAGCTCCTGCCGCCCCCCGATGAACTGACCGACGCCCAGGCCTACAGCTGCGTGATCACCGCCTCCCATGTCGGCACCGACGCGGCCATCCCCTATCTCTCCCGGTTCACGGACCACCCCGAGCTTCTCGTCCGCTCGCAGCTCGCCACGAGTTGGGGACGGTTCGACACCGAGCGCTACTTCACCGAGGTGATTTCCCGCCTCGACCCGGACGGCCTGTACTTCGTGGCCGAGACGCAGGAACACCTCCGTCTGCTCGACAGCATGGGCGGCGTGACGAAACTCCAGCTACGGGGCGACTTCGGCGAGGACGAGCTGCGTGTCAGCCCCTCCCTCGGCCGGCTCACCCATCTCAGGCTCGACCGCAACGACGTCCTCACCGACCTGAGCGCCCTGAGCCATCTGGCGAGCCTGCGCACTCTGGTCCTCACCGCGTGTTCCCGGGTCCAGGACCTGACGCCGCTGTCCGCGCTGTCGCTCCAGAGCCTCGACTTCTCCCCGTGGCGCGTGGGCGCGTCCGGGAAGGAGTTCCCCCAGGGCCTGGACACCCTGACGACGCTGCGGCACCTGAAGATCAACATCGAGTCCCCCGCCATGCCGCCGCGCGCCTTCCCGGCCGGGATCACCTGGCTCGACCTCCACGTCTACGATCCCGAGCTGGATGCCACCTGGATCGCCGAGGCGCTCCCCGACCTCCGCCAGCTCGGCATCACCTTCCGCAGCAGCCCCGACACCGGCCGCCTCGACCTCACCCCGCTCGCCGGAGTCTCCTCCCTCGAGGCCGTCTACGTGGCTCGCGCGGAGATCACCGGCGCCGAATCGCTCACCGGCGTCACCGTCAAGGTGCTCGACGCGGTGCCCCGGCGTACGGGCGTGCCGGCCGACCCCGTGGGATGACGTTGGAGACTCCGCATTTCTCTGACTAAAGTCAGAGAATGGATGTGTCACCGATCAATCAGGTGCGGCGGTTCAACCGCACCGTCACCGAGCGCGTGGGCGTGCTCCACGACCACTACCTGGGCCGCGACCGGCCCATCGGCGAGGCCCGGCTGCTCTGGGAGATCGGCGACCGGGGCCAGGACGTACGGCGGCTGCGCGAGCGCCTCGGGCTCGACTCGGGCTATGCCAGCCGGCTGCTGCGCGCCCTGGAAAGCGACGGCCTGGTGACGGTGGAGCCGCACCCGGAGGACCGGAGGGTGCGCACCGTCCGCCTCACCGACGCGGGCCGCGCGGAGCGCGCCACCCTCGACCGCCGCAGCGACGAGCTGGCCGGCTCCCTGCTGGAGCCGCTCAACGCCGCCCAGCGCGCCCGGCTGGTGGCGGCCATGGCCGAGGTCGACCGGCTACTGACCGCCGCGACGGTCACCCTGGACCCCGTCGACCCGGACCACCCCGACGCCCGGCACTGCCTGCGGTCCTACTTCACCGAGCTGCGGGAGCTCTTCGACACCGGCTTCGACCCCGCACGGAGCCTGCTGCCCGACGCGGGCGAGCTGCGGCCCCCGCGCGGCCTGTTCCTGGTCGCCCGGCTGCACGGCGAACCGGTCGGCTGCGCCGGCCTGAAGCTGCCGCCCGGCGCCCCGGCCGAGATCAAACGCATGTGGGTCGCCCCCCACACCCGCGGCCTCGGCCTGGCCCGCCGCTTCCTCACCGAGCTGGAGGCGCGGGCGGCCCGGCACGGCTGCGACGTCCTGCGCCTGGACACCAACAAGGCGCTCGACGCCGCGATCGGCCTCTACCACTCCGCCGGCTTCCAGGAGGTCCCGGCCTTCAACGACGAGCCGTACGCCCACCACTGGTTCGAGAAGCGGATCGCCCAGGGCTGATCGAGGCCTTGCCGCGTCCACCCCTTCACAGGCTGCGGGCGGTGATGTCGCCGTGCGAGGTGGTGGCGCGGATGTCGAGGTCGGCGGTGCCGTCGTTCTTGAGGGAGTTGCTGACGCGCCCGTAGCCGGTACCGGCATCCAGGGCGGCCGAGACGCCGGCGGCGGCGGTGACCGAAATATCGCCGGACTCGGTGCGGAGCACGACCGCGCCGCGCATGGCCTCGGCGATCCGGATGTCACCACGCGCGGTGCTGATCTCCGCCGGGCCGCCCAGACGGCCGACCTCGACATCGCCGTCGGTGGCGGTGAGGCGGACGCTCGCGGCCTCATCGATCTTGATCCGGCGGTAGGCGCCTTCGAAGGCGATGTCGCCGAGGCGGCCCACGCCACGGAACTCCGAGCCGGCGGTCTTGGCCTCGACGTGGGAGCCGGCGGGGAGCTGGACGGTGACCTCCACGGATCCGGAGCCGCCGAAGAGCTGGCCCTTGGGCTCGGGGGTGTGGATCCGCAGGACGCCGTCGGCGTACGCGACGGTGGTCTGCTCGGCGGTCTGGACGTCGCGGCTCTTGGAGGGGTTGGCGGGCAGGACCTCGACGGTGGTGTCGACGCGGGGGGCCGCGATGAACTGGACGCGCCCGGCGGGGATGTCCACGACGGCGGTGATCGGGGCGGGGGTCTCGAACTTCTGCATCAGGCTCTCCTGTTGTGCGTTCCTTGTTTCCGACACCAGAAACGCTACGTTGCTTTCCAAAAGCATGCAACACGCTCGTTGCATCACTAGGACATAAATGCAGCTCACAGGCCAGAATTGATTGCAATGACATGGACAGTAATGCAACGATCCCAACCAGGATCATTGCAATGAGTGAAGAGTGAACGCTATAGTCGAGGGACCGGGGACCACCACGACGAGCACATGACGAGCACACGACGAGTACCAAGGAGACCGCGATGCCGGGAGGCAGGCTCACCCAGCAGGAACGCCAGCAGATCGCGCTGGGGCTGGCCGACAGCCTCCCCTACGCCGAGATCGCCCGCCGCCTCGACCGTCCGACCTCGACCATCACGCGCGAGGTGATGCGCAACGGCGGCCCCACCGCCTACCGCGCCGACCTGGCCCACCGCGCCACCGAGCGCCGCGCCCACCGGCGCAGGCCGGCCGCCTCCCGAGGGCCGGAGTCAGCCCGCCAGGCTCACGGCCGCGACACCGAGGCCGTGTCCGAGTACGAGGAGACGCTCACCACCGTCCTCATGGGCTCGGGCCTGCCCAAGATGGCGGCTCGGGTGCTGACCTGCCTGTTCACCACCGACGCCGGCAGCCTCACCGCGTCCGAACTCTCCCAGCGCCTCCAGGTCAGCCCGGCGTCCATCTCCAAGGCGATCGCCTTCCTGGAGAGTCAGAGCCTCGTGCGCCGAGAGCGCGACGAACGCCGCCGCGACCGCTACGTCGTCGACGACGAACTCTTCTACCAGGCGACGATCGCCAGCGCCCGTGCCAACGACCAGCTCGTCGAGATCGCGCGCCAGGGCGTCACCGTCCTCGGTCCCCACACTCCCGCGGCCGCCCGCCTGGAGAACATCGCCCGCTTCCTCGACTTCATCAGCGAAAGCATCACCCGCGCCGCCGAACAGGCCCGCGAAGTCCTCCACCCCGAGCCCAAGCCCTGAAGGCTCCTTCGACACAGCGTTCACCCCTCATCCCGAACTCCTGGAGCGCTTCGACCTCACCCCCGCGACCCGCCCCATCCGCTTTGCCATGGAGCGCACTTCAATTGCCACCCTGACCGGCACGGAACGCATGTCCTCACCGTTCGCCGTTCGCCATCAGGGAAGGACCGAGCTGTGCCCGATGTGAAGTTCGCGCTGGGAACCATGGGATTCGGCACCAAGGTCGACCCCACCACGTCGTCAACCCTCCTCGACCGCTTCGCGGACGCCGGCGGGACGTTGGTCGACACGGCCAACTGCTACGCCTTCTGGTCCGACCCGAGCGGCCGCGGCGGGCACAGCGAGGAGGTCATCGGGCGGTGGCTGGCCCGCCGCCCCGGCCGGCGGGACCAGATGTACCTCAGCACCAAGGCGGGCGCCCAACCCGTCGGCCCCGGCGACTGGCCGGCCAACCGCGAGGGCCTGTCCGCACCGCGGCTCAAGGCCGCTGTCCAGGGCAGCCTGCGCCGGCTGGGCACCGACCGGATCGACCTGTACTGGGCCCATATGGAGGACCGTACGGTCCCTGCGGAGGAGACCGCCGAGGCTTTCGGCGCGCTGGCGGCCGAGGGCGTCGTGGGCCGGCTGGGGTGCTCCAACCACCCGGTGTGGCGGGTCGAGCGGGCCCGGCAGACCGCCAGGGACCACGGCTGGGCCAAGTACACCGCGCTCCAGCTGCGCCACTCCTACCTCCAGCCCCGCCCCGGCGCGCCGGTGCCCGACCAGTCCCACCGGTTCGGCTGGGTCACCGACGAAGTCATCGACTACGTCGACAGCGAGCCGGACCTGTCCCTGTGGGCGTACACCGCCCTGCTGAACGGCTCCTACAGCCGCCCGGACCGCCCCCTTCCCGATGCCTACGACCACCCCGGCACCTCCCGGCGGCTGGCGGCCCTGGACACGGTGGCCGGGGAACTCGGGGTGAGCCGCAACCAGGTCGTCCTGGCCTGGCTGACCGGCGGGCAGCCGGCCATCACCCCGATCGTCGGCGTCAGCGACGTGGAGCAGCTGGACGAGGCACTCGCCGGGGCCCGGCTGCGGCTTCCCGCCGAACACCGGCGCCTCCTCGACGAGACGGCCTGACGGCCGGCGACCCGGCGCCGCGAGCCGCCCCATGACTCATGTGCGGCGCGCGGCGAAGCGGGGCGCGCCCCCAGGGGCCCGCCCCGCCCGATGCGCCCTACTGGGGCTTGAACGAACGGATCTGGTAGTTGCCCTGCAGATTGCCGCCCGCGCCCGCGGAGGTGGACCCTAGGCGGGAGTGGTAGTTCGTCTTGCTGTAGTACTGCTTCCGCCGGCCCGTTCCGTTCCACACGGAGCGGACGTTCCGGCCGTTCCGGATGAAGGAACAGTCATCGGCGGTGTTGGCCTTGCTGGGCTGCTGCCACTGGCATCGGGTGCCGCCACCGTTCCAGTCGCTGTAGATGCAGAAGTATCCGGCGGTGCAGTTGTAGGCCGCCGGGGCGGCCGGCGCCGCGGGGGTCGCGGTCGCGGTGGGCACGCTCGCGAAGGCGGCGGCCAGGGCGGCCGAGACGAGGGCGAATGAGCGGATACGAGGCACGACAAGGGCTCCTTCCTTGCACGACTGCCCCGGCCGGGCACCGAGCGCCCGGCGCGGAGCACATGACACTCCCCGCAGTGTGCTCGCGCGGACCAGGTGCTTTGCCGGAGCGCCGCCGGAGTACCGCCGGAAGGCTGCCGGAGTACCGCCGGAGCGCTGCTTGAGCGCTGTCGACATGGGAGTTCCGCCGGGAGCGAAGGCCCTGGCCCCACGGAACCCCGCCCGCCAGACTGGGCCGATGCGCCGCCTCGTCGTGATCGATGCCCCGTCCAACCTCGGCCTGCGACCGCCCGCCGAGGGCACCGTGCCCGGGTGCTACAAGCTGGCCGGCGCGCTGCGCGAGCAGCGGCTCCCGCAGCGGCTCGGGGCGCACGAGGGCGGGGTCGTCGTACCGCCGCGCTACGACCGCGGCGGCTGGCAGGAGGGCGACGGCGTGTTCAACGCCGAGGCGATCGCCGCGTACACCCGCAAGCTCGCCGACCGCGTCGAGCGCCACGTCCGGGCCGGGGACTTCCCCGTGGTCCTGGGCGGGGACTGTTCCATCCAGCTCGGCGCCTCGCTCGCGCTCCGGCGCATCGGGCGGTACGGACTCGCCGCCATCGACGCCTCCGCGGACTTCCGGCACCCCGGGAACTCCGAGCGGATCGGCGCCGCGGGCGGCGAGGAGCTGGCCCTCGGGACCGGCCGCGGGCAGGCGGACCTGACGGACATCGAGGGGCTGCGGCCGTACCTGAGGGACGAGGACGTACGGGTCCTGGGCATCCGCGACTACGACGAAGACCGGGCCGAGCTCGCCCAGTTGAAGATCATGAACGCGTCGGTCGGGGAGATCCGGGAGCGGGGCCCGGAGGATCTGGCACGGGAGGTGCTGCGGTCCCTGGAAGCGCCCGTGACCGACGGGTTCTGGGTGCATCTGGACGCGGACGTGCTCGACCCGTCCGTCATGCCCGCGGTCGACAGCCCCGACCCCGACGGACTCCTGCCGGAGGAACTCACCGCCCTGCTGCGGACCTTGGTGCGGTCGGAGCGCTGCGTCGGCCTCAACGTCACCATCTACGACCCCGACCTCGACCCCGACTGCTCCTGCGCCGCCCTCCTGGCCGACCTCCTGGAGCGCTCCTTCGCCCGTCCCTGACCCCGGCCCCGGCCCCGTCCCCGGCCCCGGCCCTGCCCCGGCCGCAGGAGCAGCGCCGCCAGGGCGGCGGTCAGAGCCACGACAGCCGCCGCCACCAGGGTGACGACCGTGAAGCCCCGGTCGTACGCGTCGCGCGCCGCCGCGTGCAACAGGTCGGCGGCGGGCGCGGGGAGGTGGTGGGCGGCGGTGTCGGCCGTGCCGATCGACTCCCGCGCGGCGGCGTGTGCCGCGGGCGGGACGCCGGGGACGGAGGAGGGCAGCGCGGCGCGGTAGGTCGCGGCGAGGGCGGTGCCGAGGGCCGCGACGCCGAGGCCCGCGCCGAGTTCGAAGGACGTCTCCTGGATCGCGGCCGCCTCCCCGGCGCGGTCCGGGTCCGCCGAGGACATGATGGCGTCCGCGCCCAGGGTCATCACCACGCCCGCGCCGAGCCCCGAGGCGAGGAGGGCGACGGCGGTCACGCCGTGGTGCCCGGGCCCGCCCCCGGCGCACAGGAAGAGCAGCGCGCCGGAGAACAGCGCGAGCGCCCCGGTGAGCGCCCGGCGGTTGCCCCAGCGGCGCGCCGCCAGTGGCGCGAGGACCGCGCCCACCGCGTTGGCCGCGGCTAGGGGGAGCAGCAGGAGCCCGGCGCGCAGCGGCGACGCACCGCCCACGAGCTGGAACCACTGGGTGAGGAAGAAGAGCAGCGCCGTGTAGCTGCCGAAGCAGCCGAGGACGCACACGGTGGCGGCCGTGAAGCGGCGGTCGGCGAACAGCGAGACGTCCAGCAGCGGCTGCGGCCGCCGGCGCTGCCGCCGTACGAACCACAACAGCAGCGCCAGGCCCACGGCGCCCGCGAGGGCCGGGCCCGCCCCGGGGCGCGGCTGCGCTCCGGCTTGTTTGAGGGCGTAGACGACCCCCGCGAGACCGGTGACGGACAGCGCGACGCCCAGCAGGTCCCAGGGGCGGGGCACCGGGTCGCGGGACTCGGGGATCAGCCGGGCCCCGGCCACCAGGATCACCGCGACCACCGGCACATTGACCAGGAACACCGAGCCCCACCACCACCGCTGGAGGAGCGCCCCGCCCACCAGCGGGCCGATCGCCGCGCCCACGCTGTGGGCGGCGGTCCAGACCCCCAGGGCCAGGGCACGTTCCCGGCCGTCGGAGAAGAGGACGCGGATGATCGCGGCCGTCGAGGCCATGATCATGGCCGTCCCGGCGCCGAGCAGCGCCCGGGCGAGGATGAGCTGCCCGGAGGTCTGGGCGAAGGCGGCGCCGGCCGAGGCGAGGCCGAACAGCGCGAACCCGGAGAGCACCAGGCGCTTGCGGCCGATCCGGTCGCCCAGTGTTCCGCAGGTCACCAGGAGCGCGGCGACGGTGAGGGAGTAGACGTCCACGATCCACAGCAGCCGTACGCCGCTGGGGTGCAGCTCCCGGGTCAGGCTCGGGATCGCCGCGTGGGTGACGGTCAGGTCGATCCCGGACAGCAGCAGGCTCACGCACAGCACCGCCAGCACGGCCCACCGGCGCCGCCCCTCCCCCGGCGGGGACCCCGGTGGGGGACCGGCGAGGGAATCGGCAGCAGCCCCGGCGGAGGAATCGGTGGGGGTATCGGCGGAGGAATCGCTGCGGGAATCGGTGGGGGTATCGCTGGGGGTATCGCTGGGGCACGGCGTGCGACGGCTCATTCCGGCACTGTCCGCCGCCCGGTTCCCCGCCCACAAGTACGGTCTTTGTTGTGCCGTAGTACCACGCTGGATACCTTTGCTGGATGCGCGGCAGTGTGGACGACACCCAGGATCACTGCGCGGTCGAGATCGCGATGGAAATCCTCGGCGGCCGCTGGAAGCTCGCCATCGTCACCAAGCTCCTCACCGGCACCCACCGCTTCGGGGAACTCCGGCGCGCCCTGCCCGGCGTCACCCAGCGCATGCTGACCCGGCAATTGCGCGAACTGGAGGCGGACGGCCTGATCGAGCGGACGGTCTATGCGGAAGTGCCGCCGAAGGTCGAGTACGCGCTCACGGAGACCGGCCGCAGTCTGGAACGCGTCACGGAACTGCTCGACGCGTGGGGGCGCTGGTATCGGGACGCCCGGCCGCGCCGCGACTGAGCCGCTAATGCGCCGCTGATTTCGGAATGCGCCGACGGTACGCCGGCGAAATCGCCGCCCCGCCCGATGAGCGGGAACACGGCTTTTCCGGCCACGAAAGCCCCTGCGGGCCGCTCACGGGCTCACGGGCCAGGGGAAGGGTCGGGGAAAAGCGCCGGGGCCGCCCCGGACCGTGCGTACGGTCCGGGGCGGCCCCTGGGCGCCGTGGAGGTCAGGCCTCCTTGCTGAGGTTCGGGCCCGCGCCGCCGGCGGCGGACTCGATCGGCGGGGTGTCGGGCAGGGCCGACTTCTCCTCGCCGCGGAAGGTGAACTTCTTCTCCTCACCCTCGCCCTCGGTGTCGACGACCACGATGTGACCGGGGCGCAGCTCGCCGAAGAGGATCTTCTCCGACAGCACGTCCTCGATCTCGCGCTGGATGGTCCGGCGCAGCGGCCGGGCGCCCAGCACGGGGTCGTAGCCCCGCTTGGCCAGCAGCTTCTTGGCGTCACCGCTGAGCTCGATGCCCATGTCGCGGTCCTTGAGCCGCTCGTCCACCTTGGCGATCATGAGGTCGACGATCTGGATGATGTCTTCCTCGCTGAGCTGGTGGAAGACGACCGTGTCGTCGACGCGGTTGAGGAACTCGGGCCGGAAGTGCTGCTTCAGCTCCTCGTTGACCTTGGCCTTCATCCGCTCGTAGCCGGTCTTCACATCGCCCTGGGCGGCGAAGCCCAGGTTGAAGCCCTTGGAGATGTCCCGGGTGCCGAGGTTGGTCGTCATGATGATGACCGTGTTCTTGAAGTCCACGACCCGGCCCTGGGAGTCGGTCAGCCGACCGTCCTCCAGGATCTGCAGCAGCGAGTTGAAGATGTCCGGGTGGGCCTTCTCGACCTCGTCGAAGAGGACCACGGAGAACGGCTTGCGGCGCACCTTCTCGGTGAGCTGGCCGCCCTCCTCGTAGCCCACGTATCCGGGCGGGGAGCCGAAGAGCCGCGAGACGGTGTGCTTCTCGCTGAACTCCGACATGTCGAGCGAGATCATCGCGTCCTCGTCGCCGAACAGGAATTCGGCGAGGGTCTTGCTGAGCTCGGTCTTACCGACACCGGACGGGCCCGCGAAGATGAACGATCCGCCGGGGCGCTTGGGGTCCTTCAGGCCCGCACGCGTGCGCCGGATGGCCTGCGAGAGCGCCTTGATGGCGTCCTTCTGGCCGATGACGCGCTTGTGCAGCTCGTCCTCCATGCGCAGCAGGCGGGAGGACTCCTCCTCGGTGAGCTTGAAGACCGGGATGCCCGTGGCCGTGGCCAGGACCTCGGCGATCAGCTCCTCGTCCACCTCGGCGACGACGTCCATGTCGCCGGCCTTCCACTCCTTCTCGCGCTTCGCCTTGGCGGCCAGGAGCTGCTTCTCCTTGTCGCGCAGGCCCGCGGCCATCTCGAAGTCCTGCGAGTCGATCGCGGACTCCTTCTCCCGGCGCACATCGGCGATCTTCTCGTCGAATTCGCGCAGGTCCGGCGGTGCGGTCATGCGGCGGATGCGCATCCGGGAGCCGGCCTCGTCGATCAGGTCGATCGCCTTGTCCGGCAGGAAGCGGTCCGAGATGTAGCGGTCGGCCAGGGTGGCGGCCGCGACCAGGGCGGAGTCCGTGATGGAGACGCGGTGGTGCGCCTCGTAGCGGTCCCGCAGGCCCTTGAGGATCTCGATGGTGTGGGGCAGCGACGGCTCGGCGACCTGGATGGGCTGGAAGCGGCGCTCGAGGGCCGCGTCCTTCTCCAGGTACTTGCGGTACTCGTCGAGCGTGGTCGCGCCGATGGTCTGCAGCTCGCCACGCGCCAGCATCGGCTTGAGGATGCTGGCGGCGTCGATCGCGCCCTCGGCGGCGCCCGCACCCACCA
The DNA here is from genome assembly GCF_039532705.1 of Streptomyces sparsogenes subsp. cuspidosporus. Classification (NCBI taxonomy): domain Bacteria; kingdom Bacillati; phylum Actinomycetota; class Actinomycetes; order Kitasatosporales; family Streptomycetaceae; genus Streptomyces; species Streptomyces sparsogenes. The sequence goes on from NZ_BAAASD010000013.1 coordinate 44,959, forward strand.
GGGTGTGGAGCTCGTCGATGAACAGGATGATGTCGCCGCGGGTGCGGATCTCCTTGAGCACCTTCTTCAGGCGCTCCTCGAAGTCACCGCGGTAGCGGGAGCCGGCGACCAGGGCGCCCAGGTCGAGGGTGTAGAGGTGCTTGTCCTTGAGGGTCTCGGGCACCTCGCCCTTGACGATGGCCTGGGCCAGGCCCTCGACGACCGCCGTCTTGCCGACGCCGGGCTCGCCGATGAGGACCGGGTTGTTCTTGGTGCGGCGCGAGAGCACCTGCATGACCCGCTCGATCTCCTTCTCGCGCCCGATGACCGGGTCGAGCTTGGATTCGCGGGCTGCCTGGGTCAGGTTGCGGCCGAACTGGTCCAGGACGAGCGAGGTGGAGGGGGTGCCCTCCGCGGGGCCGCCGGCCGTGGCGGCTTCCTTGCCCTGGTAGCCGGAGAGCAGCTGGATGACCTGCTGCCGGACCCGGTTCAGATCGGCGCCCAGCTTCACGAGGACCTGGGCGGCGACGCCCTCGCCCTCGCGGATCAGGCCGAGCAGGATGTGCTCCGTGCCGATGTAGTTGTGGCCGAGCTGAAGGGCCTCGCGGAGCGAGAGCTCCAGCACCTTCTTGGCACGGGGGGTGAAGGGGATGTGCCCGGACGGGGCCTGCTGGCCCTGGCCGATGATCTCCTCCACCTGCTGGCGGACCGCCTCGAGCGAAATCCCGAGGCTCTCCAGGGCCTTAGCGGCGACACCCTCACCCTCGTGGATCAGGCCCAGGAGGATGTGCTCGGTGCCGATGTAGTTGTGGTTGAGCATCCGGGCCTCTTCCTGAGCCAGGACGACAACCCGCCGCGCGCGGTCGGTGAACCTCTCGAACATCGTTAATCGCTCCTCAGAGCGGTCAGGCAGTAAGGGGGCGCTCCCCTCTCTGTCCTTCCGCAGCTTAGTCCCGCAAGCGGGGACCGCTCATTCCAACTGCCGACACCCGTCCGGATCACCCCCGCTCTCGCGCGGAAGGCGGCCTGGTGGCCCCCTTTCCCCGAACAGCCGACAACAGCTCCAACCCGATGGTGCGAGACGATGTTCCCGCAGGCCAGGCATCTACGCTCGCCGCCACTACGCCCGTGGCGAACGCGACCGCCTCCCGGCCCGTGGACCGCCCCTCCCACTAGGGATGTCTTACCCGCATGGGCTGACACTCCATGCGGCGCGGGCCGGTTCCCTCCGCTACGGGCGAACAACCTTGCGCCCGTTCACCGCTCCTGTACGCCCCCGAATGGGCACCCAGCGTGCGCGTGTCGCGACACCGCGCGACCGAGGGGCACGTAACTTTCACGGAGGGAGGCAGTTGCTCCGGGCATGCCTCTCATGACGCCGGAGGCCGCCGCGCCCGCCACCCGGGGCGCGTGGGCTCAGTGGTACGAGAACGAGCTGGGGTGGCCGACGACCGGCAGCGATCCCGTCGAACTGCTCACGGGGGTGCGCTTCGACGTACTGGAGCTGCCGGCCGACGCCGGTTTCGCTGTGCTGCGACGCGTACCGCGGACCGGTCCGGTCGCGGTGGAGGGCCCCTGGATGCGACTGTGGGTCGCCGCGGGAGGCGCTGACGAGCTGCCGGGGCTGCTCGACTGGCTGGAATGGGGCGATATCCCCCTCGATCTGACCGCGATCGGTGCGGGCGGCCGGATCACCGCGCCGTGCCCCTCCTCCCGGCCGTCAGGGACGACGCGTGGAGAGCGGGGCCCGCAGGAGGCCGCCGTATGGCTGCGACCTCCCGAGCCGGGGGGCGGGGTGGAGCCGACGCTGCCGGTGGCAGGGTTCGGGGGCGATGGGGACGCCCCCGATCTCGTACGGCTCGTGGGTGCGGCGGCCACGGAGTGCCACCGTGCCCGGTTGTTGCGCGCTCGGCCAGTGCCGGGACAGCGGGGAGCCCGGCGGGCCGGAGAAGGTGACCCGCTCAGCCGTTGGCCTTCTCGTACGCCTCGCGCACAGTCGCCGGAACACGCCCGCGGTCGTTGACCTCGTAGCCGTTCTCCTTCGCCCAGGCGCGGATCTTCGCGGTGTCCTGGCTGCCGCCGGTCGCCACGCGCGCCTTGCCGCGGGTCGCGGCCGCCCGGCCACCGGTGCGGCGGCCGCTCTTGGTGTAGGGCTCCAGGGCGTCACGGAGCTTGTCCGCGTTCGCCGTGGTGAGGTCGATCTCGTAGCTCTTGCCGTCCAGCGCGAACGTCACGGTCTCGTCCGCCTCGCCGCCGTCGAGGTCGTCGACAAGAAGGACCTGAACCTTCTGTGCCATGGGGTTCCTTTCCGAGAAACCGGGGAGCTCGGGCCGCAGCGTTAGGCGCTGATGTCCCCACCCCCCAGGTAATTACACTACGGGAGAATAGGAAACCGCTTTTCCCGGAAAAACACAAACCCCCCGGGAAGGTTCGGTCGATGGACCCCAGGGGAACCCTCTGTTCCGGAGCCATGTGATAGGGGAGCGATTCGGACATAGGGCCCGCGATCACAGTTGCAGAAGCATCCGGCTGTTGCCAAGGGTGTTCGGCTTCACCCGTTCGAGACCCAGGAACTCCGCGACGCCCTCGTCATAGGAACGCAGCAGCTCGCTGTAGACATCACCGTCGACCGGCGTCTCGCCGATCTCCACGAAGCCGTGCTTGGTGAAGAAGTCGACTTCGAAGGTGAGGCAGAAAATGCGCCGCACGCCGAGCCAGCGCGCCGTTTGCAACAACTTGTCGAGCACCAGGTGGCCTACACCACTGCCCTTCACGGCGGGGTCCACCGCGAGAGTACGGACCTCCGCCAGGTCTTCCCACATGACATGCAGCGCGCCGCAGCCAATGACCTCCGCGTCGCCGTCTCGCTCCGCCACCCAGAACTCCTGGATGTCCTCGTAAAGCGTGACCGTCGCTTTGTCGAGGAGGATGCGATCGGCCACGTACTGGTCGATCAGGCGGCGTACCGCCCGCACATCACTGGTCCGGGCACGGCGGACGGTGACTGCTTTAGATTGAGCCAAGGACATGCCGGGACGCTATCGCCGCTGTCATCGCCCCGACTCACCGGGGCTCTCACCGGGCTCTTCGAGTTGTACGACGCGCATGGCATCTCGCAGCGCATCTCGCTGCTCTTCGGACATCATCCCGAAGAACGCGACGAGGGCGGCGGCCGGGTTGTCACTCGCGGACCACGCCTCGTTCATCAGTGCGGCCGAGTAGGCGGCGCGCGTGGAGACCGCGGCATATCGATAGGCGCGCCCTTCCACCTCCCGCCGCAGCCAGCCCTTCTGATGGAGGTTGTCCATTACGGTCATGACCGTGGTGTAGGCGATCGAGCGTTCCTTCTGAAGGTCTTCCAGGACTTCCCGGACCGTGACCGGGCGGTTCCACTTCCACACCCGCGTCATGACCGCGTCTTCGAGCTCTCCCAATGGCCGAGGCACACGTGAATAATAGTGGGGTATGCCGCGAATGTCGGGTTCAAGCGCGCAAAAAAGGGCCGCACATCCCGAGACGGTGGTCATCCCGGGACGTACGGCCCCATCGGCATCGGCCGGATCCGAACGGCTCAGGGCGGCTCCGGAGCGGGCTGGGCCGGAGCCGGAGCGGGCTGGATCGGGGCCGGTCAGGAGGCGCTGGGGCGCGCCTGGCGCTCGGCCTCGGCGCGCGCGATCGCCGCGTCCACCGCGGCGTCCTCCTTGGCCTTGTTCGCGCCGCCCTGGCTCTTCACGATCGTCACGATCAGCGCGGTGAAGGCCACGGCCATCACCACGGGCGGGACCAGCGCGGAGATGTAATCCATGGCTGTCGCTCCTTCTGACTCGAGCCTCCGGATTCCCGAGGCCCCCGCATTCCGAGGCGCTCCGGATTTCTCCAGATTACGGGGTGCGCCGGCTTCGGCTCAGGCCGGGACCCGCCCGAACCGGGAGTCGAGCCCGGAGCCGAGCCGGGAGTCGCCTTCCGACGGCGGGGCCGGGCGGCGGCGCTTGGGCGGGAAGACCTCCGCCGGAGTGGGCACCGGACGGCCCGGGCGCGGGGTCCCGCGGCCCGGCTCGCCACGCCCCGGCTCGCCCCGCGCCGGCTCGCCCCGCGCCGGCTCGGTGCGCTTGGGCTCGCTCCGCTTGGGTTCCGCCCGCTTGGGTTCGGCACGCTTGGGCTCGCCCTGCTTCGGCTCGGCGCGCTTGGGGTCGTCGCGCCTGGGCTCGGCCCGCTTGGGTTCACCTTGATTGGGCTCGGCCCGCTTGGGTTCACCTTGCTTGGGCTCGGCCCGCTTGGGTTCACCTTGCTTGGGCTCGCTTTGCTTGGGCTCGCCCTGCTTGGGCTCGGCCCGCTTGGGTTCGCCTTGCTTGGGCTCGTCGCGCTTGGGTTCACTTCGCTTGGGTTCGCCCTGCGCCGGCTCCGCCGGGCCGGGTTCCCCGCGCCCCGCGTGGCCGGGGGCGGACGGCTGCTCGCGCGGCTCCCGGCCGGGGTCGCCGCCGTTCTGCGCCGTCGGCCGGACGCCGCCCGCGGGCGCCCCACCGGGCAGCACTCTGAGCCGGGCCGCCGCGGACCGGCCGCCGTGGGGCCGCAGGGCCCCCGCCGCGCGCTCCGCGAGCCGGGCCCGTACGCCCCGCTCGGCCAGCCGCTCGCAGTGGCGCAGCAGCGTGCGGCGGCGCTCGGCCTCGCCGGTCCCGGCGGCGGCCCGGCACAGCTCGCGCAGCGCGGCCAGGTCCTCCGGGAGCGGCTCGTAGCCGGCCGCCAGGACGCCTTCGAGCCGGTCGAGGTAGCCGACGGCGGCGCCGGGGAGGGCGGCGCGGTAGCGGGCGAGCTCGTCGAGCAGGAAGGCTCGCAGCCGCCCGCCCTCGCGGACCGCTTCGTCCACGGCCTCGGCGAGGCGGAGGCAGTCCTGGACCTCCTCCGTCCGGTCCGGGCCCCCATGGCCGGGGGAGAGGGTGACGGGATGGGGCTGGAGGGCGATGGCGAGGGCGCGTCGGAGCACACGCAGCTCATCCGCACTGAACGCCATTCCGCCGCGGGATCCATATGGCGTGGGCATGGGGCGACTTTAAGTGCTAAGCGGACAAAATTCGCTGAGCGCGAGGCCGTGCGGCGCGTTGCCCGGAGAGCGCGGCGCGGCGCCCAGAGAGCGCGGCGCGGCGCCCGGAGAGCGCGGCGCGTTGCCCGGAGGGGAAGGCGCGGGAGGTCCGCCGACGCCGACGCCCCCGGCCGCGGCCGCTCGACGTGCGAGCGGGCCGACGGCCGGGGGCGTCGGGGTGGAGCGTCGTGGCCGGCGCTTACGAAGGGCCGGGGGCGGGCTCCCGGGCCTCAGGGCCCGGCGGGCCCCTCGGCCGCGAGCCGCGCCGGTCCCTCGGTCAGACGCGGGCCGCCGCCCGGCGGCGCCGGGTGACGACGACCGCGGCGCCGCCCAGCGCGAGCGCGGCCGCCGCGCCGCCCGCCATCAGGGTGATGCCGCCCGCGCCGGTCAGCGCCATCGAGCCGCCGGTGGAGCCGCTGTCGTGGGAACCGCCGCTCGTGGCGCCGTCGCCCGAGCCGCCCGAGCCGGAGTCACCGCCGGAGCCGGACGCGCCACCGTCGTGTGAGCCGGAGCCCGAACCGGAGCCGTTGTGGTCCGAGCCGCCGGTGCTCTCGCCGCCGGTGGAGGACCCGCCGGACGCGCCCTTGAAGGTGATCTTCGCGGTGTCGTTGCCGGAGTCGGGGTCGTTGGTGGAGAAGCCCGCCGGGCCGGGTACCAGCTTGACGGTGCCGGTGGCGTTCTTGTCGGCGTCCTTGGCGATCTTCACGCCGAGGCCGTACATCTGGCCCTCGCCGGGCAGCTCGGTCGAGGCTTCGGGGCACAGGTAGCGGCTGTGGCCCGGCTCGAACTTCTTGGTCTCCGTCGGGCTCACATAGGTCAGGCACTCGCCGGTGGTGTCCTGGTCCGGCTCTTCGTCGATGTGGTTGCTGAGGCCGGTGACGCCCTTGGGCAGGGTGATGTCGGCGTACAGGAGCGGCTTGCCGTCCTTGCGGTAGGCGGCCGCGGGACCCGCGTTGGTCAGCCCGAACCGCAGGCCGCCGGTGGTGCCGTCGGCGGTCGGCTCGATGGTGCCGCCCACGGCCCGGAAGTCGGCGTGGTTGTCGGTGAGGAGCGAGAGGCTGCTCTTGCCGCCGGTCTCGAAGTCACCGCCGGAGGCGGTGGTGAGGCCGATCGGGGAGCCGGTGCCGCGGGTGCCGTTGGGATCCTCGTCACTGCTCGCCGGGACGGCCTCGGCCTCGTAGTCGATCCAGGGGGCCAGGGCGGCCTTGGTGATCTTGGCCGTCAGCGGGGTGCTGAGCTTCGCCGACTGGCCCGGCTCCAGCGGGGTGTCGATGGCGCAGTAGACGCTCGCGGACTCGTCCCACTCGTAGGCGAAGCGGCAGTTCTTCGGCTTCGTGGTGAATTCGACGCCGGGGACGCTCCGCAGCCGGATGTCGACGCGCTCGGTCGTCAGGTTCCCGGTGTTCCGTACGGCCAGCGGGAGGGCCACCGTGTCGCCGGTCTTGAGGCCGCTGCGGTCGGGCAGCTTGCCCACGACCAGCCGGGGCGAGCCGACCACGACCTTGGAGGAGTCCTTGTCGCCGGTCGCGCCGTCGGCCGTCACCTCGTAGCTGATGGTGCCGGAGGCGCCGGGCTTGGCGTCCGCGTCGGCGGTGAGCGTGAACGGCTCCCAGGGCCCGTGGAGGTTGCCGTTGTCCAGGCAGGTGACGACCGCGCCGGAGGCGGTGCACTGCTCGTTCTTCGCCTTGATCGTCGCGATGCCCTCGAGGCCGCTCGCGTCGATGACCAGCTTGGCGTTCTTCGGGAGCGGGAATTCGGCCCCGCCGTCGGCGAACGAATAGCTCACGCTCGGGGCGACGGCCTCCTGGCCGTCGGCCGCGGACGGCAGATCGATCTGCCGGGGGGCCTGGATCTCCGCCCAGGGCTGGGTCGGCTCGTCGTCCGCGTACGCGGCGGGTACGCCGACGGCCGTCCCGAGAGCGATCACCGCCCCGGCGGCCGCCACGTGCATCGTTTTCCCCTTATGCCACATGAGTCCCACGCCTATCTCACGGCTACCCGAATTCCGACGCACACAAGACGGTTCAGGTGGCCGGATGGTTGCCCTCCGGTGAACGGGAAGTTCCGGAAGAGGCGGGGGCGCCGCGCGGCGCGGTAGGGCGTGGGACGCGGGGGCGGGTGCGGGGCCGGGGCTCAGCCCCGCGCGACGTTGCGCTCGTAGACCAGGCGCAGGCCGATCAGGGTCAGCCACGGCTCGTGCTCGTCGATGACCGAGGACTCGCCCAGCACCATGGGGGCCAGGCCCCCGGTCGCGATGACCGTCACGTCCTCGGGGTCGTCGGCCAGTTCGCGCGCCATCCGCCGTACGACGCCGTCGACCTGCCCGGCGAACCCGTAGAGGATGCCGGACTGCATCGCCTCGACGGTGTTCTTGCCGATGACGCTGCGCGGGCGGGCCAGCTCGATCTTGCGCAGCTGCGCGCCGCGCACGCCGAGCGCCTCCACCGAGATCTCGATGCCCGGCGCGATCACCCCGCCCACGTACTCGCCGCGCGCGCTGACCGCGTCGAAGGTCGTCGCCGTGCCGAAGTCGACCACGACGCACGGGCCGTCGTACAGCTCGACGGCCGCCACCGCGTTGATGATCCGGTCGGCGCCGACCTCCTTCGGGTTGTCCATCAGGATCGGCACGCCGGTCTTCACCCCCGGCTCGACCAGCACCGACGGCACGTCCCCGTAGTAACGGCGGGTCACCTCGCGCAGCTCGTGCAGGACCGAGGGGACGGTGGAGCAGATGGCGATGCCCTCGATCCCGTCGCCCAGCTCCTCGCCGAGCAGCGGGTGCATGCCCATCAGGCCCTGGAGGATGACGGCCAGCTCGTCGGCGGTGCGGCGGGCGTCCGTGGAGATCCGCCAGTGTTCGACGATCTCGTCGCCGTCGAACAGGCCCAGCACGGTGTGGGTGTTTCCCACGTCGATGGTCAGCAGCATGGTCAGCCCGCCTCGGCCTCGCGCTCCGTCCCGGAGGCGCGCAGGTCCAGGCCGATGTCGAGGATCGGGGAGGAGTGGGTGAGCGCGCCGACCGCCAGGAAGTCGACGCCGGTCTCGCCGTACGCCCGCGCGTTGTCCAGCGTGAGGCGGCCGGAGGACTCCAGGGCGGCGCGACCCGCGACCAGCTCCACCGCCCGCCGGGTCTCCTCCAGGGTGAAGTTGTCCAGCAGGATCAGATCCGCGCCCGCCTCCAGGACCGGGGGGATCTGGTCGAGGGTGTCGACCTCCACCTCCACGTCCACGTCCGGGAACTCGGCACGCACGGCCTTGAACGCCTCGGCCACGCCGCCCGCCGCGACCACGTGGTTGTCCTTGACCAGGGCCGCGTCCGACAGCGACATGCGGTGGTTGACGCCGCCCCCGCAGCGCACCGCGTACTTCTCCAGCACGCGCAGCCCCGGGGTGGTCTTGCGGGTGTCGCGGACCCTGGCCCCGGTGCCCTCCAGGGCGTCGGCCCAGGCGCGGGTCGCGGTGGCGATGCCGGACAGCCGGCACAGCAGGTTGAGCGCGCTGCGCTCGGCGGTCAGCAGATCGCGGGTACGGGTGCGGACGGTCAGCAGCTTCTGGCCGGCGGCGACCCGGTCGCCGTCCTCGACATGCCGCTCGACCTCGAACTCGTCGGTGCAGACGATGGACAGCACCGCCTCGGCGACGCGCAGGCCGGCGACGGTGCCCGCCTCCCGCGCGGTGAAGTCGCCGACGGCCGTGGCGTCCTCGGGGATGGTGGCCACGGTCGTCACGTCCACGCCGTTGTCGAGGTCCTCCTCGATCGCCATGTGGGCGATGTCCTCGACCTTGACGGGGTCGAGCCCGGCATCGACCAGCAGCTGGGCGAGGTCGGGGTCCAGACCGCACTCCATCGGGTCCAGCTCGTACGCCTCGTCGTCGGCGCCGCAGCCGCACGCGTCACCGCAGCCGGGGCCCCCGCCGGGGAGGCCGATCTGCAGCAGCGGGAGGGCCACCGGCTGGGTGCGGTCGTCGGGGGTGCTGCTCACGGGTGGGACTCCGTCTCGGTTCGGGGGGTGGTGGGTGAGAGGAAGGCCTGGCGGCCGGGGCGGGCCGACCGGGCGGCCGGGATCGTCCGGCAGGTGGCGGGGAACGCCTCCGACTCCGTCGTACGGACGTCCAGCGTGTCGTCCGGGCGCAGGGTGACCAGGAGGTGGCGGCGCCAGGCCGGGTCGTCCCGGTCGGGGCGGTCCTCCCGCCAGTGGCAGCCGCGGGTCTCCTCGCGGCGGAGGGCGGCGGCGACCAGGGCGCGGGCGACGAGGAGGAGGTTGGTCGCCTCCCAGCTCTCCACGCCCGGCTCGGCGGTCTTGCCGTCGCGCCGCAGCCGCTCGGCGGCTTCGCCGTGGACCCGCTCCAGCTGGGCGGCGGCCCGGGCCAGGCTCTCGGCGGACCTCAGCACCCCCGCCCCGGCGGTCATGATCCGCTGGATGGTGTACCGGGCCTCGGGGGGCAACAGCGGACCGTCGCCCGATGCGGCGGTGACGTCGGCGGCGGTGGCATCGGCGGCGGCTTCCGGGACTTCCGGGGCGGCTGCTTCCGGGGCCTCCGGGGCCTCCGGGGCCTCCGGGGCCTCCGGGGCCTCCGGGGCTTCCGGGGTGGTGGCGTCCGCCGTGGTGGGGTCCGCGGCCGGGGTGCCCGCCGAGGTGATGTCCGCGGCGATGCGCTCGGCGAAGACCAGGCCCTCGAGGAGGGAGTTGGAGGCGAGCCGGTTCGCGCCGTGGACGCCGGTGCAGGCGACCTCCCCGCAGGCGTAGAGCCCCGGGACCGTGGTGCGGCCGCTCAGGTCGGTGCGTACGCCGCCGCTCGCGTAATGCGCGGCGGGCGCCACCGGGATGGGCTCGGTGACCGGGTCGATGCCGTGGGCCCGGCAGGCGGCGAGGATGGTCGGGAAACGGTGCTCCCACATCCGGGCGCCGAAGTGGCGGGCGTCCAGATACATGTGCTCGGCGCCCTGCTCGAGCATCCGCCGCAGGATGCCCTTGGCGACGATGTCGCGGGGGGCGAGCTCGGCCAGCTCGTGCCGCCCCTTCATGAAGCGGACGCCGTCGGCGTCGACGAGATACGCGCCCTCGCCCCGCACCGCCTCCGAGACGAGCGGCTGCTGCCCCTCGGCCTCCGGGCCGAGCCACAGCACCGTGGGGTGGAACTGCACGAACTCCAGGTCGGAGACCTCCGCCCCGGCGCGCAGCGCGAGGGCCACGCCGTCGCCGGTGGAGACGGCGGGGTTGGTGGTGGCGGAGAACACCTGGCCCATGCCGCCGGTCGCGAGGACGACCGCGCCCGCGCGCACCGCGCCGACGCCGTCGTGCCGACCCTCGCCCATGACGTGCAGGGTGACGCCGGCCGCGCGGCCTGACGCGTCCTTGAGGAGGTCCAGCACCAGCGCGTTCTCGACGGTCTCGATGCCGGCCGCGCGCACCGCCTCGACCAGGGCTCGCGAGACCTCCGCGCCGGTCGCGTCGCCGCCGGCGTGCACGATGCGGCGGCGGTGGTGGCCGCCCTCGCGGGTCAGCAGGATCTCCCCGGTGTCGGCGTCGGCGTCGAACCGGGCGCCGGCGCCGATCAGGCGCCGTATGGCGTCGGGGCCCTCGGTGGCCAGGGTGCGCACGGCCGCCTCGTCGCACAGCCCGGCCCCGGCGACCAGGGTGTCGTCGAGGTGCTGCTCGGGGGTGTCGCCCTCGCCGAGGGCGGCCGCTATGCCGCCCTGGGCCCAGCGGGTGGAGCCGTCGTCGAGGCGGGCCTTGGTGACGACGGTGACCTTCGCCCCCTCGGCGGCGCAGCGCAGCGCCACGGTCAGCCCGGCGACCCCGGAGCCGACGACCACGACATCGGCCTCGACGGCCCAGCCGGGGGCCGGGGCGCGGAGGGCCACACCGGCGGCCGCCGGCTTCTTCTCTGAACTCATCACGCGACTCCGAACCACAGACGGACGTTGTCTATCAGGCGGGTGTCGCCGACCTTGGCGGCGACGGCGAGGACGGCCTCGCCGGTGTGGTCGTCGGCGACCTCGGTGAAGTCCGAGGGGTCGACGAGCGCCACATAGTCGAGGACGAGGGGTGGTTCGAGGAGGGCCGCCGCGTCGAGCACCGCGCGCGCGGCCGCCCGGACCGTCCGGGGGGAGGCCACCCGGGCGGGCCCGGCAAGCCCGTCGGAGCCGTCACGGCCGTCGCGGCCAGGGGGACTGCTGGGGCTGTCGGGACTGCTGGGGGTGTCGGGACTGCTGGGGGTGTGGGGAGCCTGCGCCGCCGCCTGCAGCCCGGCCTCGCGGCCCTCGGACAGCGCGCGGGAGAGGGCCAGGGCGGTGCTCCGCTCCCGCGCCGACAGATAGCGGTTCCGGCTGGAGAGCGCGAGGCCGTCGTCCTCCCTGACCGTCGGGACGCCGACGATCTCGACGGGGAAGTCCAGGTCGAGCACCATGCGGCGGATCAGGGCCAGCTGCTGGGCGTCCTTCTCGCCGAAGAAGGCGAGGTCCGGGCGGGTGAGGTGGAGCAGCTTGGCCACGACGGTGAGCATCCCGTCGAAGTGCCCGGGGCGCGAGGCGCCCTCGTACCGCTCCCCCATGGGCCCGGCGGCCATCCGCACCCGCGGCTCGCCGCCCGCGTAGACCTCCTCGACGGGCGGGGCGAAGACGATGTCCGCGCCCGCGGCGGCCGCGACCTCGAGGTCGGCGTCGAGCGTGCGCGGATAGCGGTCCAGGTCCTCGCCGGCGCCGAACTGCAGGGGGTTGACGAAGACGGTGACCGTCACCAGGCCCTCGGCGCCGACCCGGGCACGGGCCGCGCGTATCAGGGAGGCGTGGCCCTCGTGGAGCGCGCCCATGGTCATGACGACGGCGCGGCGCCCCGGGCCGACGAACCGCGCCAGGGCGGCCTCGAAGTCGGAACGGCGCGCGAACAGCTCCACGCCGGGCTCGCCCGGGCCGGCCTCCGGCGGCAGCTTCGGGCTCACCCTTCCGCCCCTCCCCGGCCGGGGACGTCGGAGACGTCCGAGAGGACGCCCAGCAGGTCCTCGGCGAGCTCGGGCTTGAGCAGCCCGTGGGCGAGCGCCCGGTCCGCGGTCGTACGGGCCATGGCGAGATAGCCGGGGACGGCCTGGGGCGCGTGTCGGTGCAGCTCGGCGACATGGGCGGCGACCGTGCCCGCGTCGCCGCGCGCGACCGGGCCGGTCAGCGCGGCGTCGCCGCTGCGCAGCGCGTTGTCCAGGGCGGCACCCAGCAGCGGGCCGAGCATCCGGTCCGGGATCCCGACCCCGGCGGTGCGCAGCAGGTCCATGGCCTGGGCGACCAGCGTGACCAGGTGGTTGGCGCCGATGGCGAGGGCGGCGTGGTAGAGCGGCCGGGCCTCCTCGGCGATCCACTCGGGCTCGCCGCCCATCTCGATGACCAGCGCCTCTGCCGCCATGCGCAGCTCCTCGGGCGCGGTGACCCCGAAGGAGCAGCCCGCGAGGCGCTGGACGTCGACGGGGGTGCCGGTGAAGGTCATGACGGGGTGCAGCGCGAGCGGCAGCGCCCCGGCGCGCAGGGCGGGGTCGAGCACGGCCGTGCCGTATCGCCCGGAGGTGTGCACCAGCAGCTGCCCGGGGCGCACCGCGCCGGTCTCGGCGAGGCCGCTGACCAGGTCGGGCAGCGCGTCGTCGGGGACGGTCAGCAGCACCAGCTCGGCCCGCGCCAGCACCTCCGCGGGCGGCACGATCGGGACCTCGGGGAGCAGGGCGGCGGCCCGGCGCACGGAGGCGTCGGAGACGCCGGACGCGGCGACGGGGCGGTGCCCGGCGAGCCGCAGCGAGGCGGCGAGGGCGGGGCCGACGCGACCGGCGCCGACGACCCCGACGGTGAGCCGGGCCGGGCGGTCCTGCGGCTCGGGAAGTGGATGTGCGTTCACGCGACGACGGCCTTCCGTTCCAGTCCTCAGGGGGTACCGGACGATTCCCCGCCATGCTACGCGAGTGTTTCCCAATGATCCGGACCTGTCCCCAGGGCTGTGGAAAACCCCATGCTTTGGCTGTGCGGGTAGGACATGCTCGGCCGCATGGGGAACAGCGCGCACCGGCCGGAACGGCCGGCACAACCGGAGCACACGGCACAACCGGAGCACACGGATCAGCCGGCACAGCCGGAGCGGACCGACCAGCCGGAACAGCCGGAGCAGAGCGCGCGGGCCCGCAGGCTCGCCGCGTGGCACGGCTCGACGCGGACGCTGACCGCGCGCCACGCCGGCGCGGGCGGGGAGCGGATCGGCGAGCGGCTGGCCCGGCTGACGGCCGACGCGGCCGGGGCGTACGACCTGGACGACTGGGTGGACCTCTACGGGGGCGGGGTCGTCGAGGAGCTGGAGCGGCGGGTCGCCGGTCTGCTCGGCATGGAGGCGGCGGCCTTCTTCCCCACCGGCACCATGGCCCAGCAGATCGCGCTGCGCTGCTGGGCGGGGCGCACCGGCAATCCGGCCGTGGCCGTGCACCCCCTCTCCCACCTGGAGACGTACGAGCGCGACGCCTACCTGACGGTGAGCGGGCTGCGCGCGGTGCGCCCGACGAGCGAGCCGCGGCTGCCCACGGCCGAGGAGGTCCGGGAGCTGGACGAGCCCTTCGGGACGCTCGCCGTGGAACTTCCGCTGCGCGACGCGGGCTTCGTGCTGCCGACCTGGGACGAGCTGACCGCCGTGGTGGAGGCGGCGCGGGAGCGGGATGCGGTGGTCCACTTCGACGGGGCCAGGCTCTGGGACTGCGCCCCGCACTTCGGGCGCGAACTGTCGGAGATCGCCGGCCTCGCGGACTCGGTGTACGTGTCGTTCTACAAGTCGCTGGGCGGCATCTCGGGGGCCGCGCTGGCCGGGCCCGAAGCGCTGGTGCGGGAGGCCAAGGCGTGGCGGCACCGGTACGGCGGGGAGCTGTTCCAGCAGTGGCCCGCGGCGCTGGCCGCGCTGGCCGGCCTGGACCGCGAGCTGCCCCGGCTGCCGTCGTACGTGGCGCACGCGAAGGTTGTGGCCAAGGCGCTCGACGAGGCCTTCACGGCCGCCGGGGTGCCCTGGTTCCGGGTGCATCCGCGGCCTCCGCACACCCACCAGTTCCAGGTGTGGCTGCCCTATCCGGCGCGGGACCTGGAGGAGGCGGGTCTGCGGCTGGCGGAGGAGACACGGACGACGCTGGCCCGCTGGTGGCGGGAGCCGGGGCCGCCCGGCCTGTCCATGACCGAGCTGACGATCGACTCGTCCGCGCTGGAATGGACGGCGGCCGATGTCGCGGACGCGGTCGCCGCCTTCCTGGAGCGGATTCCGCGAGCATGACAGCGGGCGCGGTGCGGGCGGCGCGGGGCGTCAGGCCCGGTTGGCGCCGCCCGGGCCCTGGGCCCGCACCAGCCCGGACTCGTACGCCATCACCACCACCTGCACCCGGTCGCGCAGCTCCAGCTTGGTGAGGATGCGGCCGACGTGCGTCTTCACGGTGGCCTCCGAGAGCACCAGGCGCGCCGCGATCTCGCCGTTCGAGAGGCCCTGCGCGACCAGCAGCATGACCTCGCGCTCGCGGTCGGTCAGCCGCTCCAGCTCCGGGCGGCCCGACCCGCCGGACCCGCGGCCGCCGCCCGTGCCCGGCAGCATCGGCGCGAAGCGGTCCAGCAGGCGGCGGGTGGTGCTGGGGGCGACCACCGCGTCGCCGCTGTGCACCGCGCGGATCGCCGCGAGCAGCTCGCCGGGCGGCACGTCCTTGAGCATGAAGCCGCTCGCCCCCGCCTTGAGCGCCGAGAAGGCGTACTCGTCGAGGTCGAAGGTGGTCAGGATGAGCACCTTCGGGGCGCCCTCCCGCCCGCAGATCCGGCGGGTGGCCTCCACCCCGTCGAGCTTGGGCATCCGCACGTCCATCAGGACGACGTCCACCTCGGCGGTGCGCAGCACCTCCAGCGCCTCCGCGCCGTCGCCCGCCTCGGCGACGACCTCCATGTCGGGCTGGGCCGCGAGCACCATCCGGAAGCCGGTGCGCAGCAGCACTTGGTCGTCGACGAGCATGACGCGGATGGACATCCGGTCGGGTCCCTTCCCTCGGTGAACAGGTCTGTGCGGTGCGCGGGGCCGCTCAGCCGGTCGGCTTGAGCGGCAGCAGGGCGCTGATCCGGAAGCCGCCGCCGGGGCGCGGGCCCGCGTCCAGGGTGCCTCCCACCATGCCGACGCGCTCCCGCATCCCGATCAGGCCGTGGCCCTGGCCGTCCGCGCCGCCGTCCTCGTACATCTCGCGCTGCGCGCCCCGCCCGTCGTCCTCCACGAGGAGGCCGAGCCCGTCGTCGAAGTAGGTCAGGCGGACGCTGGCGCCGACGTCCGGGCCGCCGTGCTTGCGGGTGTTGGTGAGCGCTTCCTGCACGATGCGGTAGGCGGTCAGCTCGACGCCGCTGGGCAGCGGGCGCGGGCTGCCCACGATCTTGAAGTCCACCGGCAGACCCGCGCCGCGGACCTGCTCCACGAGGTCGTCTATCTGCTCCACGTCCGGCTGCGGCACATAGTCGCTGTCGTCGCTCGGCGCCCCCGAGCGCAGCACGCCCAGCAGCCGCCGCATCTCGGCGAGGGCCTGGCGGCCCGTGCCGGAGATCGTCTCCAGGGCCTGCCGGGCCTGCTCGGGCGCGGCGTCCATGACGTACGCGGCGCCGTCGGCCTGGACCACCATCACGGAGACGTTGTGCGCCACGACGTCGTGCAGCTCGCGCGCGATCCGCGCCCGCTCGGCGGCCACGGCCACCTTGGCCTGCGCCTCGCGCTCCTTCTCCAGCCGGGCGGCGCGCTCCTCCAGCTGGGCGTAGTAGGCGCGGCGGGTACGCACGGAGTCCCCGAGCACCCAGGCCAGGATGAACGGGATGGTGGTGAAGGCCAGCGAGATGGCCCACCCCACCGAGGTCCGGTGCTCCGGGCCCGGCCAGCGGAGCATGGCGATGACGGGCGCGGCCAGGGCGGCGGCCAGCGCGCACCGGGACGCCCGGCGATCACCCTGGGCCGCCGCCGTGTAGGCGACGACCAGCATCGCGAAGTCCGCGGGGTTGACCGACACGTCCAGCGCGACCTGCGCAAGGCCGCACACCGTGACGAGGAGCAGCACCTTCTCGGGGGCGCGGCGGCGCAGCGCGACCGCGGCGCACAGCGCGAGGACGACCGGCACGGCCAGGAGGCGCGGCATGGAGTGCATCGGCGCCTTGAAGACCCACAGGAGCGAGAAGCCGAAGAGGAGGACGGCCCAGAAGCTGTCCAACCCCGTCGGGTGCCTGCGGAGGAAATCGTAGAGGCGCTGCACGTCACCCAGCGTAGGCATGGTGGGTACGTGCGGGGGTCAGCCGGACGGTCGATCCCTGGGCCGCTCCCCTACGACCCAGGGTGGATACGGCTCCGCATAACGTGGTCGGGTGGCGAGCGAGACGCGGACATGGCTGGGGTGGCGTGCCGCCACCGAGCACGCCCTCTACGGGCCGGAAGGCTTCTTCCGACGTGCGGAAGGACCAGCCGGGCATTTCCGTACCTCGGTCCACGCTTCCCGCCGGTACGCGGCAGCGGTCGCCGAGCTGCTGCGGCGGGTGGACCACGCGCTGGGCCGCCCGGAGGAGCTGGCCCTGGTGGACGTGGGCGCGGGGCGGGGCGAACTGCTGACCGGCGTGCTCGCGGAGGCGGCGGGCCTGCCCGGGCGGCTGGCCGAGCGGCTGCGCCCGTACGCCGTGGAGCGCGCCGGGCGCCCACCCGGCCTCGATCCCCGGATCGCCTGGCTCGGGGACCTCGGTGAACTGCCGCGCGGCGGCCTCGACGGGCTGCTCTTCGCCAACGAATGGCTCGACAACGTCCCCGTGGACATCGCCGAGACCGACACGGACGGCGTCCCGCGCCGGGTCCGGGTCAGCCCCGAGGACGGCGCGGAGCGGCTGGGCGAGCCCGTCGGCGGGGCGGACGCGGACTGGCTGGCCCGCTGGTGGCCGTCGGCGCGGGACGAGCCGGGGCTGCGGGCCGAGATCGGCCGGCCGCGGGACGAGGCGTGGGCGGCGGCGGTGCGGGCCCTGCGGTCGGGGCTCGCGGTCGCCGTCGACTACGCGCACGAGCGCGGCGCCCGGCCCCCGTTCGGCACGCTGGCCGGCTTCCGGGCGGGGCGCGAGGTGCGGCCCGTACCGGACGGGACCTGCGACCTGACCTGCCATGTGGCGATCGACGCGTGCGCCGCGGCGGGGGCCGCCGCCCTCCGCGACGCCACGCCCGGCCGCGCGCCCGCGCCCGTCCTGCTCCCCCAGCGCGAGGCGCTGCGCGCCCTCGGTGTCGAGGGGCGGAGGCCGCCGCTCGCGCTGGCCTCCAGCGACCCGGCGGCGTACGTCCGGGCGCTGGGCGGGGCGGGCGAGGCGGCGGAGCTGCTGGACCCGGCGGGACTCGGGGGCTTCACCTGGCTGCTGCAGCCGGCGGCCGCGGCGTGCGAAGGGCTGCTGGGGCCGGACGGCCGGGATTGACAAGAGGCGGGGCTGAGAGACTGGGCCCATGACGGAGACGACAGTCGGGATCGGCGGCGCCGCGGAGAGCACGGACATGGTGCTCAACATCGGCCCGCAGCACCCGTCCACCCATGGCGTGCTGCGGCTGCGCCTCGTCCTGGACGGGGAGCGCATCCGGAGCGCCGAGCCGGTGATCGGCTACATGCACCGCGGCGCGGAGAAGCTGTTCGAGGCGCGGGACTACCGCCAGATCATCATGCTCGCCAACCGCCACGACTGGCTCTCCGCCTTCTCCAACGAGCTCGGCGTCGTCCTCGCCGTCGAGCGGATGCTCGGCATGGAGGTGCCCGAGCGCGCCGTATGGACGCGCACCCTGCTGGCCGAGCTGAACCGGGTCCTCAACCACCTGATGTTCCTCGGGTCCTATCCCCTGGAGCTCGGCGGCATCACCCCGATCTTCTACGCGTTCCGCGAGCGCGAGGACCTCCAGCACGTCATGGAGGAGGTCTCCGGCGGCCGGATGCACTACATGTTCAACCGGGTCGGCGGCCTCAAGGAGGACCTCCCGGCGGGCTGGCTCGGCCGGGCGCGCCAGGCGGTGGCCGAGGTCCGCTCGCGCATGGACGTGTACGACGAACTGGTGCTCGGCAACGAGATCTTCCGGGGGCGCACCCGGGGCGTGGGCGTGCTGGCGCGCGAGACGGTGCACGCCTACGGGGTGAGCGGACCCATCGCGCGCGCCTCGGGCGTCGACTTCGACCTGCGGCGCGACGAGCCGTACCTGGCGTACGGGGAGCTGCGGGACACCCTGAAGGTCGTCGTCCGGGAGGAGGGCGACTGCCTGGCGCGCTTCGAGTGCCTGCTGGAGCAGACGCACAACTCCCTCGACCTGGCCGACGCCTGCCTGGACCGGATCGCGGAGCTGCCGCCCGGGCCGATCAACCAGCGCCTGCCCAAGGTGCTCAAGGCGCCCGAGGGCCACACCTACGCCTGGACCGAGAACCCGCTCGGCCTCAACGGCTACTACCTCGTCTCGAAGGGCGACAAGACGCCGTACCGGCTGAAGCTGCGGTCGGCGTCGTACAACAACATCCAGGCGCTGACCGAGCTGCTGCCGGGCACGCTGGTCGCCGACATGGTGGCCATCCTCGGCTCGCTCTTCTTCGTCGTCGGCGACATCGACAAGTGAGCGATGACACGTGAGCGGTGACACGTGAGCGGTGACACGTGAGCGCCGGCGGGTGAACGCCGGCGCGTGGTCGGGCGGTGGAGGGTGCGGGGCCGGCGCGGTGGCCGGCCCTACGAGATCGCGCTGCGCAGCTCCGGGAGCTCGATGTGCTCGGCCTCCTCGTGGGCGGTCAGGTCGATGACCTCGCCCACCGCGCCCTTGCCGGCCTCCGCGAGCGTCTCCGCGCCGATCACGTCGGCGAGGTCCTCCTCGGGCGCCTCCGGGCGCGCGGCGGGGACGGCCGCGGGCCGGGCGGTCTCGGCGGGGACGGCCGGGTCGGATGGCTCGGCCTCCGACTCGGCGGCGGGCTCGGCCGGCTCCGGCTGCCGCTTCTTGGGCTGCTTCTTCTGCGTGCCGAAGTAGTCGAAGCCGCCCTCCGGGCGGGACGCGGCCCGGCGCGCCGCGGCGTAGGGCACCACGGCGGAGGCCGCCGTGCGGGCGTGCGGCCGCGGCTCTCCGGACGCCGCCTCACGGGACGCCACCTCGGACGCCGCCTCACGGGAGACGGCCTCGCCGGACGCGAGCCCACCGGACGCCGACGCACCCGACGCAAGCTCAACCGGCCCACCGAACGCCGGCCCACCGAACGCCGGTCCACCCGACGCCGAGTCACCGAACGCCGGTCCACCCGACACCGACTCACCGAACGCCGGTCCACCCGACACCGACTCACCGAACGCCGGTCCACCCGACACCGACTCACCGAACGCCGGTCCACCCGACACCGACTCACCGAACGCGACCTCACCCGCCGCGCGCTCGCCCGCCGCCCGCTCACCGCCCGCGACCTCACCCGCCGCGCGCTCGCCAGCCGTCCGCTCCTCGGCGCGCGGCTGGCGCGGGATCCGCTCCCGCTCCTCCCGCTGCCTGCGCGCGTTGCGCACGAGGTGGCGCATCGCCTCGTCGGCCCGCGCGTACGCCTCGGCGGTCGGGGCACCGGCCACGGGGGTGCCGCCGACGGACTCGGCCGGAGCCGCGGGCTCGGGGGCCTGCGGCGCGGACTCCGGCTCCCTGGCCGGGGCCGCGGCCTCCAGCTCCAGCCGCCGGCGGCCCTCCAGGGCCCTCGCCCGCTCCGTCTCCGCCGTGGCGTAGCGGCGCAGCAGCGCGGCGTGCTCGTTGCGCAGCCGGGCCAGCTCCGACCGCTTGGCGCGCAGCTTGGTGTTGAGCGCGGCCTGCAGCTCGGCGGCCTTCTCGGCGCCGGCCTCGAGTTCGGCGATCCGGTCCTCGTACTTGAGCTCCTGCCGCGCGCTCTCGCTGGCGACCTCGGCGACCCGCCGCCCGGCGGCGCGGTCCCAGCTCCGCATCAGGACGGCGCCGACGACCGCGGCGGCTGCCGCGGTCGCCGTGAGGCCACGGATCACGACCGTATCGCCGACCAGCCAGGCACCGGCGGCGCACGCCATTGACGCGGCTGCGACCGACAAAGGGGGAAGTAGCCTGTGAAGAGGTGGGGATTGGCGGTGACGTCCACGTGGCATGGGCCGAAACTTACCGTGCGGGCGGCCCGCATGGGGCCCCGCCCCGCCAAATTCCGCGCCGATATGCCGAGCCGTTACCCGGCTAGTCCTTCACGAGTCCCTTCTCCTTCAGGTAGTCCTCGGCGACGTCGGACGCCTTCAGCCGCTCCCCGTCCACCTTCTTGTTGAGTTCGGTGAGATCGGCGGTGGTCAGCACCTTGTTGAGCTTGTTGAGCGCGTCCGCGATCTTCTTCGAGCCCGCGGTCTTCGCATTCACGACGGGCAGGACGTTGTCGGCATTCTGCAGTTTCTTGTCGTCCTTCAGCAGGACGAGTCCGAACTGGCTGAGGGTGGCGTCCGTGGTCGTGGTCAGCACCATCTGGTCCTTGCCGTCCTTGACCGCCTGCTTGGCCTGGACGCTGCCGACCTCGACCGAGTCGATGCCGGTGATGTCTATCCCGTACGTCTTCTCCAGGCCGGGCTGGCAGAAGGGGCGCTTGGGGCATTCGTCGCCGGCCGCCAACTTGATCTTCTGCTTGGACTTTCCGAGGTCGGAGAGCGTCTTCAGATCGTGCTTCTCGGCGAAGTCCTTGTGCACGGCGAAGGCGTTCTGGTCGACGGCCTCGCCGGCCGGCAGCACCTTCAGCCCGCGCGGCTCGGCGAGTTCCCCGAGCGCCTTCACCGTGGCGTCGACGTCCGAGGAGGCGACGGGCTTGGCATTCGGCCCGTTCTTCTTCTGATTCAGATATTCGGCCATCGTGGCCGCGTACTCCGGCACGACATCGATCTCGCCCTTCTCCAGAACCGGTTCGTACAGTTCCCGGGACTGGATCGTCTTGACCGACGCCTTGTAGCCGGCGTCCTCCAGCAGCCCCACGTACAGCGCCGCGAGGATCTTGGACTCGGTGAAGCCGGCCGAGCCGACCACCACCGAGCCCTCGCTCTTCTTCTCCAGGCTGTCGCCGCCGCACGCGGTGAGGCCGGCCGCCAGCGCCGCGACGGTCGCGGCCGCCCCGGCCACTCGGAAGATCTTGCTCATTGGGATTCCCCGTCCATAGATGACACGCGGTGCCCTGGGACACCGCACACGTTCGGCACGGCCATGTCTCACCCGGCAGGGTCCGGCACGGCCGGTGCCTTGGGCGCCTGGTCCGCGGGCGGACGCCGGCCCGCGACCGCCGTCCGGCCGCCGCGGCGGCGCATCGGGTCCAGCAGCCACTGCAGGCCGATGAACAGGCCCTCGATCAGCAGGGCGAGGGCGGCGACCAGCACCGCCCCGGCCACCACCTGGGCGGTGTCGGTGGTCCGGAAGCCCGCCGTGATGATCCGGCCGAGCCCGCCGCCGCCGGGCAGCGCCGCGAGCGTCGCGGTCGCCACCACCTGGACGGCCGCCGAGCGCACCCCCGTCATGATCAGCGGGAAGGCGAGCGGCAGCTCGACCCTGGCGATCAGCTGACCGCCCGTCATCCCCATGCCCCGGGCGGCCTCCACGACCTCGCGGTCCGCCTCGCGCATCCCCACATAGGCGTTGGTGAGCAGCGGCGGAACGGCGAACAGCACCAGCGCGATGACCGTGGGCCAGTCGCCGTGTGTGCCCAGGGGGCTGAGCAGCAGCAGGACCAGGACCGCGAAGGTGGGCACCGCCCGGCCCGCGTTGGAGATGTTGACCGCGAGGGCGCCGCCCTTGCCGATGTGGCCGAGCGCGACGGCCACCGGCAGGGCGATCGCGCACGAGATCACCAGGCAGACCAGGGTCAGATAGAGATGCTGGCCGAGCCGGTGCCACACGCCGTCGCCGCCCGACCAGTGCGACCCGGTGGCCAGCCACGACCAGGCCTCGCCGATGACCCCCATCAGGCCGTCCTCGCCTTCGTCCGCGCCCTCTTCCCGTCCTTGCGCGCCTTCTTGCGCGCCTTGGCGCCGCCGCTCCGCGCCCAGGGGGTGAGCAGCCGCTGTACGCCCAGCAGCAGCAGATCCGCCACGATCGCCAGGGCCACGCACAGCACCGAGGCGGTGAGCACCTGCGCCTTGAAGTAGCTCTGCATGCCCTCGTAGATGAGGTTGCCCAGGCCGCCGTAGCCGATGATCGCGCCGACCGTGGTGAGCGAGACGGTGGAGACCGTGGTGATCCGCAGCCCGGCCATCAGCGCGGGCAGCGCGAGCGGCAACTCCACGCCGAACAGCAGGCGCACCGGGCCGTAGCCCATGCCGCGGGCCGCCTCGCGGGCCTCTTCGGGCACCGAGGCCAGCCCGGCCAGGATGTTGCGCACCAGGATCGTGAGCGAGTACAGCACCAGACCGGTGATCACCACCGCGGCCGAGACCCCGAAGAAGGGCAGCAGCAGCGAGAACATCGCCAGCGAGGGCACCGTGTAGAGGACCGTCGTCAGCCCCAGCACCGGGCCCGCCACGACCCGCCACCGGCGGGCCAGCAGCGCCAGCGGAAGGGCGACCACCAGCCCGATGGCGACCGACGCCAGGGTGATCCACACATGCTGGACCGTCGCGTCCGTCAGCTCCTGACTGCGCGTACGTACATATTCCCCGCAGATCCAGTCATTGCTGATCAGGCAGCTCTGTCCGGCCACGCGGTCACCTCCCCGTCCATTGCCGGTGACCTGGCGACCCTAACCCCGGGCACCGACAATCTCGTCCGCTCGCCACACAACAGAAACAATTCGAGGCGAGAATGCGGCCACAATGGGGAGCCATGATCCGGTTCGAGAACGTCACCAAGCGCTACGCCGACGGAACGACGGCCGTCGACGACCTGTCCTTCGAGGTCGCGGAGGGCGAGCTGGTCACGCTCGTCGGACCGTCCGGCTGCGGCAAGACCACCACCATGAAGATGGTCAACCGGCTCATCGAGCCGACCTCGGGCCGGATCTTCCTGGACGGCGAGGACATCGCCGCGGTCGACCCGGTGAAGCTGCGCCGCCGCATCGGCTATGTCATCCAGCAGGTCGGCCTCTTCCCGCACAAGACCGTGCTGGAGAACACCGCCACCGTCCCGCAGCTGCTGGGCTGGCAGCGCAGGAAGGGGCGGGACCGCGCCGCCGAACTCCTCGACCTGGTCGGCCTCGACCCCTCCGTCTACGGTGACCGCTACCCCGACCAGCTCTCCGGCGGGCAGCGCCAGCGGGTGGGCGTGGCCCGGGCGCTGGCCGCCGACCCGCCGGTGCTGCTGATGGACGAGCCGTTCGGGGCCGTGGACCCGGTGGTGCGGGAGCGGCTGCAGAGCGAGTTCCTGCGGCTGCAGTCCCAGGTGCGCAAGACGGTGCTGCTGGTGACGCACGACATCGAGGAGGCGGTCCGGCTCGGCGACCGCATCGCGGTGTACGGGGCCGGGCGGATCGAGCAGTTCGACACCCCGGCGTCGGTGCTGGGCGCCCCCGCCACCCCGTACGTCGCGGACTTCGTCGGCGCGGACCGCGGTCTGAAGCGGCTGTCCGTGACCCCCATCGAGCCGGGCGACCTCGAACAGCCCCCGGTGGTCCACCTGGACGACCCGCTGGCCAAGGCCGCCGCCCGGCTGTCGGCCGACGGGGCGCGCTGGGCCGTCGTCCTGGACGACGCGGACCGGCTGCACGGCTGGATCCCGGTGGACGCCGCGGCCGGGGCGGGTGAAGACCGGACCGCGGGGACCGTACGGGACCACGCCCGTCGTATGGAGGCGTGGCTGCCGGTCGGCTCCTCGCTCAAGCGGGCGTTCAGCACGATGCTGCAGCACGACGCGGGCTGGATCGCGGTCCTCGACGAAGACCGCTTCCTCGGGGTGCTCACCCCCGCCCGCCTCCACGAGGCGCTGCGCCGCTCGATCGACGCCGACGCGGGCGGCATCGCCCGGGCGGAGGTGGAGCTGCAGACGGTCGCCGACGCGTGACGCCCCTCAGGGTCCGAGGCCGGGCGGCCGCCGCGGCTCAGCGATCGCTGAGGCGGCCGCCCAGCCACTCCAGCGCGGCGGGCACCTCGCGCCGCCAGGTGTTGAAGTTGTGGCCGCCGGTGTTCAGGATGATGGAGGAGATCCTGATGGGCTCGCCCCGGCGGTTGACCTCCTTGACCTTCTCTATGAACTTCACGGTGTCCTTGTAGTTCTTCTCGCCGTGCTCGCTGCTGGACACCAGCAGGGACACCGGCGGCGCGGGCTTGTGGTCCAGCCGCCACATCAGGTCGTTCTCCCGCTCCAGCCGCTTGCTGCCGCCGAACAGGTCGCCGGTGGTCGCGTCGATCGGGGACTTGTACGAGGGGGACAGCCCGGCGGCGGCGGAGAAGGACTCGGGGTGGCGCATGGCCATCTTGAGCGCGCAGTAGCCGCCGGTGGAATTCCCGATGACGCCCCAGTCGCGGGCGTGCTCGCCCACCCGGTAGTGCCCCGCCACCGCGCTCGGCACGTCCTTGGTGAAGAACGTCTCGGTCCGCGGGCCGCCGGGCACGTCCATGCACTCGGTGTCCCGCGGCGGGGCGACGGTCGGACGCATCATCACCAGGACCACCGGCCGCATCCTGCCCTCTTTGTTCAACCTCAGGGCCGTCTGGGGGTATTTCAGGCCATTGATCAGCGCCTCGGTGGTGCCCGGATACCCGGTCAGCACCAGCGCGGCGGGGAAGTCGCGCCCGGCGTACGCCGGCTGGAAGTACTGCGGCGGCAGATAGACGTACGCCGGGGAGGCCAGCCCGGAGAGCGGCCCCTTGATGGTGACCTTCTCGATCCGGCCGACCGCCGCCGGCACCGAGCCGCCGCCCGAGACGTTCATCTTCCGGCTCTCGGTGACCAGTATCCGGGTACTGCCCGGTGCGTCGTGGTTGACCACCACGCCCGGTTCGGTCTCGGTGCCGAACAGGTCCGACCAGGAGCCGTAGAAGCCGAAGGACTGGTTGGCGAACAGGCCCAGCGCGGCGAACAGCGACACCTGGGTGACCAGGAGCAGGCCGATCCGGCCCAACACCGCGGCCACTCCGCGGCGGGCGAAGCGCGGCCAGAGCCATACTGTGGCCCCGAACAGCAGCACCGACGCGACGACTGACACCATCACGACGTTGTTGCTCGTAAGACCCATCACTATCTTCCTGCCGGGCGGCCGGCTCCTCCGTGCCGCGATGGAACCCCGCCCCGTCAAACGTCGTCTTGCTGGGCGCGAAATGTCCAGAAGGCGCGCCAAAGACGGATCTCTCGACCGGAGCGACGGGAAAGCGAATGTCTGACAGTCAAGATGCCGAAAAGTCCGGAAGGGTTGCCTCCCGGCCGCGGAGGCTGCCGCGCGGGCCCCGGCCCGAGGCGGTGCCGACCGCCGTCGGCACCGCCTGCACGCTGATCGGGCTGCTCAACATCGTCTTCCCGCGCCTCCGCTACAGCAAGGTGCACGCCCTGACCGACGTGCTGCCCGGCGCGGTGAGCTCGCTGGCCGCCGCCGCGTCCATCGTGGTGGGGCTGCTGCTGCTGATGCTGGCCCACGGGCTCAAGCGGCGTAAGCGGCGCGCCTGGGTCGCCGCCGTCAGCCTGCTGCCCGTCGGCGCCGCCGCCCAGCTGCTGTACCGGCACTCGATATGCGGGGCGGTGCTCTCGCTGGTGCTCCTGGGCGTCATGATCCGCTACCGGAAGGAGTTCGCGGCGCTGCCCGATCCGCGCAGCCGCTGGATGGCCCTGGCCAACTTCGTGGTGCTGGGCGCGGTGAGCGTCGGGCTCGGGCTGCTGATCGTCCGCTCGCACCCCGACGACCTGGTGGGACGGCCCTCGCTCGGGGAGCAGCTGGAGCATGTGCTGTGGGGGCTGTTCGGCTTCGAGGGGCCGGTCGGCTACCGCGACGGCACCGACTACACCGTCGGCTACTCCCTCGGCGCGCTGGGCCTGCTGACCGTCGCCACCACCGCCTACCTGGCGTTCCGCCCCGAACACCCCGCCGCCCGGCTGACCCCCGCCGACGAGGAGCGGCTGCGCGCCCTGCTCGACGCGCACGGGCGCCGGGACTCGCTGGGCCACTTCGCGCTCCGCCGCGACAAGGGCGTGGTCTTCTCGCCCAGCGGCAAGGCCGCGGTCTGCTACCGCGTGGTCTCCGGGGTGATGCTCGCCAGCGGCGACCCGGTCGGCGACGTGGAGGCCTGGCCGGGCGCCATCGCCCGCTTCATGGAGGAGGCGCGGGCGCACTCCTGGACCCCGGCGGTCATGGGGTGCAGCGAAACCGGGGGCGAGGTGTGGACCCGGGAGACCGGCCTGGACGCGCTGGAGCTCGGCGACGAGGCGATCGTGGACGTGGCGGACTTCACCCTGTCCGGGCGCGCCATGCGGAACGTCCGCCAGATGGTCAAGCGCATCGAGCGGGCCGGGTACGAGACCCGGGTGCGGCGCGCCCGCGACCTGGGCGAGGAGGAGCTGGAGACCATCCGGAAGGCCGCCGCGGACTGGCGGGGCACCGACACCGAGCGCGGCTTCTCCATGGCGCTGGGCCGGATCGGCGACCCGGCGGACGGGGACGCGATCATCGCCACCGCCCACAAGGCGCCCGAGGACGGCGCCGAGCCCGGCCCGTACGGGGACCTCAAGGCCGTGCTGCACTTCGTGCCGTGGGGCCGGGACGGGATGTCGCTGGACCTCATGCGCCGCGACCGCACCGCCGACCCGGGCATGAACGAGCTGCTGATCGTCGCCTCGCTGCAGGCCGCCGGGGAGCTGGGGATCACCCGCGCGTCGCTGAACTTCGCCATGTTCCGCTCCGCGCTGGCCCGCGGCGAGAAGCTGGGCGCGGGCCCGGTGCTGCGCGGCTGGCGGGGGCTGCTGGTGTTCCTGTCGCGCTGGTTCCAGATCGAGTCGCTGTACAAGTTCAACGCCAAGTTCCAGCCGCGCTGGGAGCCGCGCTTCGTGGTCTTCCGCCACACCCGCGACCTGCCGCGCATCGGCCTGGCCGCGATGCAGGCCGAGGGCTTCGTCTCGCTGGCCCTCCCCCGGCTGCTGCGCCGCGGCCGGCGCCCCGAGCCGAGGCCCTGCGCCCACCAGGTCCCGGCCGCCGCCCCCGGCCGGCTCGAACAGGCCGCGTGACACCCCCGCCCGGCGCGGCGGGACCCGGCGTGCCGGGTACGCCTAGGCTGGGGTCATGAGGAGCTTGCGTGGACGGGGGCGGGTGGCCGGACTGCCGGAGTGGGACCGGTGCGCGGTGATGGGCGTGGTCAACGTCACACCCGATTCGTTCTCGGACGGCGGCCAGTGGTTCGACCCGGAGCTGGCCGTCAAGCACGGCCTGGATCTGGCCGCGGCCGGGGCCGACCTGGTGGACGTCGGGGGCGAGTCCACCCGTCCGGGCGCGACCCGGGTGGACGAGACCGAGGAGCTGCGGCGAGTGGTCCCGGTGGTGCGCGAGCTGGCCGCCGCGGGGCTCCTGGTGAGCGTGGACACCATGCGGGCCTCGGTCGCCGAGCGGGCGGTCGAGGCCGGGGCGCGGCTGGTCAACGACGTGAGCGGGGGCGGCGCCGATCCGGCGATGGTCCCGATGGTGGCCGCCGCCGAGGTGCCCTTCGTGGTGATGCACTGGCGCGGCCAGTCGATCGACATGAATAACCGCGCCGCGTACGGGGATGTGGTCGGCGAGGTCGTCGCGGAGCTGCGGGCGAGCCTGGAGCGGGCGGTGGCCGGCGGCATCGATCCGGAGCGGATCGTGCTGGACCCCGGCCTCGGCTTCGCGAAGGACGCCGAGCACGACCTGGCGCTCGTCGCGCGGCTGGGCGCGCTGCGGGAGCTGGGGCGGCCGCTGCTGGTGGCGGCCTCACGGAAGCGGTTCCTGGGGCGCGTGCTGGCCGGGGACGGCGGCAGCCCGCCGCCCGCCCGGGAGCGGGACGCGGCGACGGCGGCGGTGTCGGCGATCGTGGCGCGGGAAGGCGCGTGGGCGGTCCGGGTGCACGAGGTGCGCGCGAGCGCCGACGCGGTGCGCGTGGCCCGGGCGATCGAAGCGGCGGACACGGCGGGAGCGGTGTGACTTCCCTGACGGACAGCGAGCGGGTGGCCCTGGCCAACACCGCGCTGTACGAGGCCATGGAGCAGGGCGACCACGGGGCGATGTCGCGGCTGTGGCTCGACGACCCGGACCTCGAGGTGTCCTGTGTGCACCCGGGCTGGCCGGTGCTGCGCGGGCGCGGCGAGGTGCTCCGCTCCTACGCGCTGATCATGGCGAACACCGACTACATCCAGTTCTTCCTGACGGATGTGGAGGTGTCGGTGATGTCCGACACCGCGATGGTGACCTGCACGGAGAACATCCTCAGCGGGGCCCCGGCGGAGGAGGAGGGCCAGCTCGGCCCGCTGGTGGGGCAGCTGGTGGTGGCCACCAACGTCTTCCGGCGGACCGAGGACGGCTGGAAGGTGTGGGCGCACCACGGCTCGCCGGTCCTGGCGGAGCGGGACGACAACGCGGCCGCGGGGGACGCCGAGGGCCCGGACGACGACCCGGACCAACTGCTGCCGTGAACCCGGCCGCCCGGGCGTGAGATCTGCGTCATGGGCGGGTAGGGGGAAGTGACGCGGGGGTCCGGGGCAGCGCGCGCCACGGCCCCCGTGAGCGGGCGCTGTCCTTGCTCGCAGGTAGATTCGAAGGGGTACCCCCGCCGACGGCGGGGGACGGGTGGTGCGTTCCGGGCAGATCGGGCGCGCCCCGCACCGACGACAGCAGGAGTGATTCGGGTGGATCGTGTCGCGCTGCGCGGCCTGAGGGCCCGCGGGCACCACGGGGTGTTTCCCCATGAGCGCGAGGAGGGGCAGACCTTCGTCGTGGACCTGGTGCTCGGCCTGGACACCCGGCCCGCCGCGGCCGCCGACGACCTCACCAGGACCGTCCACTACGGCGTGGTGGCCGAGCAGGTCGTGGAGGTCGTGGAGGGCGAGCCGGTCGACCTGATCGAGACCCTCGCCGAGCGGATCGCCGAGCGGTGCCTGGGCCACGAGGCGGTGCGGGAGGTCGAGGTCGTGGTGCACAAGCCGGAGGCCCCGATCACCGTGCCCTTCGACGACGTGACCATCACCATCACCCGGAGCCGAGCATGAGCAGCAGCGACCCGACCGTTCAGCCCGTCCCAGCCTCCGTCGTGGAGCGGGTGGACGCCGCCGATGTGACGTTGTCGAACCCGAAATGGGCGGTGATCTCGCTCGGCAGCAATCTGGGCAACCGCCTGGAGACCCTGCAGGGCGCGGTCGACGCGCTGGAGGACACCCCGGGCCTGCGGGTCAAGGCGGTCTCCCCGGTGTACGAGACCGAGCCGTGGGGGGTGGACCCCGGCGCCCAGCCGTCGTATTTCAACGCGGTGGTGCTGGTCAAGACGACGCTGCCGCCCTCCTCGCTGCTGGAGCGGGGACACGCCATCGAGGAGGCCTTCGAGCGCGTGCGCGACGAGCGCTGGGGCCCCCGGACGCTGGACGTGGACATCGTCTCGTACCAGGACGTGGTCTCCGACGACCCGGCGCTCACCCTCCCCCACCCCCGCGCGCACCAGCGCGCCTTCGTGCTCGTCCCCTGGCACGACCTGGACCCGGGCGCCGAGGTCCCGGGGCTCGGGGCGGTCTCGCGGCTGCTGGCCGAGGTGGGCCGGGAGGGCGTCCAGGTGCGGGCGGACCTGGAACTGCGGCTGCCCGAGTAGACGTTGATCCCGTAGATTCCGCGCGATGACGTACGACTCGGATCCGCGACGCCGTACGACGCGATGCCGTACGACGCGACAACGTATGACTTGAGGGGCGACCGCTCGGTGAAGCAACTTCGGATCGGGCTGTTGGTCGGGCTGTTCGCCGCGGCCGGGGTGGTGTCATGGGCGGGCGCCCGGCTGTGGGACACGCTGGGCTCGCTGCCGAGCGTGCCGGTGGCCGCGCCGATCGTGCTGGCCCTGATCGCGGTCGTGCTGACCGCGACCGCCCTGTCCCTGCGGTCCCGGCTGCGCGCCCAGCGCGAGCGCCGGCCCGGCGCGAAGGGCGTGGATCCGCTGGTGGCCGCCCGCGCGGTGGTCTTCGGCCAGGCGAGCGCGCTGGTGGCGGCGCTGGTGTCGGGGATGTACGGCGGCGTCGGCGTCTTCCTGCTGATGGAGCAGTTCGACGTGCCCGCCCGCAAGGACCAGGCCATCTACGCGGGGGCCTCGGTGCTGGCGGGCGCGGCCGTGGTCGCCGCCGCCTTCTTCCTGGAGCGGGTGTGCAAGCTGCCGGAGGACGACGACACGGGGAACGGCCCGGGGGCGGCGGCCCGGGCGTAGCCGCTTCCTTTCCTGACCTCTCCCGCCGGCGCGTGCCTCTCTACCGCCGCGCGCGTGCCTCTCTACCGCTGAGCGGGTGCCTCTCTGCCGCTAGCGGGCCATGATGAGGCTCATCGCCTCGGCGCGGGTCGCCGGGTCGTGCAGCTGGCCGCGCACGGCCGAGGTGAGGGTCTTGGCTCCCGGCTTGCGCACCCCGCGCATCGTCATGCACATGTGCTCGCACTCGACCACCACGATCACCCCGCGCGGCTCCAGGATCCGCATCAGGGAGTCGGCGATCTGGGTGGTGAGCCGCTCCTGCACCTGCGGGCGGCGGGCGTAGACGTCGACGAGCCGGGCCAGCTTGGACAGCCCCGTGATCTTGCCGTCGCTGGACGGGATGTAGCCGACGTGGGCGACGCCGACGAAGGGCACCAGGTGGTGCTCGCAGGAGGACATCACCTCGATGTCCTTGACCAGCACCATCTCGTCGTGACCGAGGTCGAAGGTGGTGGTGAGGACCTCCTCGGGCTTCTGCCACAGCCCGGCGAATATCTCCCGGTACGCGCGGGCCACCCGTGCCGGGGTCTCGCGCAGCCCCTCCCGCTCCGGGTCCTCGCCGACGGCGATGAGCAGCTCACGGATCGCCCGCTCGGCTCGCTTCTCGTCGAAGACACCGAGCGGGACCTCGCCGTCCAGCGTTATCGGGTCGGTCATGGAGCTGCCTCGTTCCTCATGCCCAGCGAAAAAAGTCGTGAAAACGCGGAATGCCGCGTCCCCCAGGCTAAAACCTGGGGGACGCGGCCTTCATTCCGGGCCCGGATAAGCCCGGGCGAGGGGCCGGCTCAGCTCTCCGGGCCGGCCTCCTCCGGGCGCTCCGCGGCGTCCTCGGAGGTGCCGGCCTTGGTGAGGCCGGCCGCCGACGGCGGCTGGGCGCCATTGGCCGGGGCCAGCTCCCGCGGGGAGAGCACCGGCGGGCGGGTGGAGGGCATACGCCGCGAGGAGCCGGTCCAGGCCGGGCGGGCCGGGCGCTTGACGATGGGGGCGAAGATCTCGGCGATCTCCTCCTTGTTCAGCGTCTCCTTCTCCAGCAGCGCCAGGACCAGGTTGTCCAGGACGTCGCGGTTCTCGACGAGGATCTCCCACGCCTCGTTGTGCGCGGCCTCGATGAGCTTCTTGACCTCCTCGTCGACCAGCGCGGCGACCTCTTCGGAGTAGTCGCGCTGGTGAGCCATCTCACGGCCCAGGAACGGCTCGGAGTTGTCGGAGCCGAACTTGATCGCGCCGAGCCGCTCGGTCATGCCGTACTGCGTGACCATCGCGCGGGCCGTGGCGGTCGCCTTCTCGATGTCGTTGGACGCGCCCGTGGTCGGGTCGTGGAAGACGAGCTCCTCGGCGGCGCGGCCGCCCATCATGTAGGCGAGCTGGTCCAGCATCTCGTTGCGCGTGGTCGAGTACTTGTCCTCGTCCGGCAGGACCATGGTGTAGCCCAGGGCCCGGCCGCGGGAGAGGATGGTGACCTTGTGCACCGGGTCGCTGTTCGGAGAGGCCGCCGCGACCAGGGCGTGACCGCCCTCGTGGTACGCGGTGATCTTCTTCTCCTTCTCGCTCATGATCCGGGTCCGCTTCTGCGGGCCGGCCACGACACGGTCGATCGCCTCGTCCAGGAAGTGGTTGTCGATCAGCTTCTTGTCGCTGCGGGCCGTCAGCAGCGCGGCCTCGTTCAGCACATTGGACAGATCGGCACCGGTGAACCCGGGGGTGCGGCGGGCGACGGCGGAGAGGTCGACGTCCGGCGCGACCGGCTTGCCCTTCTGGTGGACCTTGAGGATCTCCAGACGGCCCTGCATGTCCGGGCGGTCGACGGCGATCTGCCGGTCGAAGCGGCCCGGGCGCAGCAGCGCCGGGTCGAGGATGTCCGGCCGGTTGGTCGCGGCGATCAGGATGACGCCGCCCTTCACGTCGAAGCCGTCCATCTCGACGAGCAGCTGGTTCAGGGTCTGCTCGCGCTCGTCGTGACCGCCGCCCATGCCGGCGCCGCGGTGGCGGCCGACGGCGTCGATCTCGTCGACGAAGACGATCGCCGGCGCGTTGGCCTTGGCCTGCTCGAACAGGTCGCGGACGCGGGAGGCACCCACACCCACGAACATCTCGACGAAGTCGGAGCCGGAGATCGAGTAGAAGGGGACACCCGCCTCGCCCGCGACGGCGCGCGCGAGCAGCGTCTTGCCGGTGCCGGGCGGGCCGTACAGCAGCACGCCCTTGGGGATCTTGGCACCCACGGCCTGGAACTTCGCCGGCTCCTGCAGGAACTCCTTGATCTCCTGGAGCTCCTCGACCGCCTCGTCGGCGCCCGCCACATCGGCGAACGTCGTCTTCGGGGTGTCCTTGGTGATCAGCTTGGCCTTCGACTTGCCGAAGTTCATCACCCGGGAGCCGCCGCCCTGCATCTGATTCATCAGGAACAGGAAGACGACGACGATCAGCACGAACGGGAGCAGCGACAGCAGGATCCCGACGAACGGGTTCTGCTTCGACGTCGTGACGTTGTACCCGTCCGGGATGCCGCCCTGCTTCTGGGCGTTGGCCTGCAAGGTCCGGGCGATGTCGAGGCCCTGGTCACCGATGTAGGTGGCCTGGAGCTTGTTGCTGCCCGAGATCTTGGCGACGTTGTCCTTGAGCTCGATCTTGATTTTGTGCTCGTCGCCGGTCGTCAGCTCGGCGGACTGGACCTGGTTCCTGTTGATCGCCTTGACGACCTGGCTGGTGTCCACCGACTTGTAGCCGCCGGACGAGCCGACGACCTGCATCAACACGACCACGGCGAGGACGGCCAGCACGATCCACATGACCGGCCCACGGAAGTAGCGCTTCACGTCCATCCATACGGGGCGATGACGCCCCGTCCCTCCTGCCACAGTGAGGCACGGCAGCCCTGGAGGGGTGCCTGTGCATGCGGTGTATTGCGGTGTATTCGCGGTGTATGAGCTGTGTATTCCTCAGTCTCGAAAAAGACTGACCTTCGGACGGTACCCCAGCATTGTCACCCGACGCCGCCGTGGACTGTTAACAAAACCGCCTTCCCCTGCTCCAACGGCGGGAAACCGCGCCAGGTTCCCAGCCGGGTCCCCGGCCTTCCGGGAGGGGGCCCTCAGCCGCCGTAGACGTGCGGGGCGAGCGTGCCGACGAAGCGCAGGTTGCGGTACTTCTCGGCGTAGTCGAGGCCATAGCCGACGACGAACTCGTTGGGGATGTCGAAGCCGACCCATTTCACGTCGATGGCGACCTTGGCCGCCTCCGGCTTGCGCAGCAGGGTGCACACGTTCAGCGAGGCGGGCTCGCGGGAGCCCAGGTTCGACAGCAGCCAGGACAGGGTCAGGCCGGAGTCGATGATGTCCTCGACGATCAGGACGTGCTTGCCCTTGATGTCGGTGTCCAGGTCCTTGAGGATGCGGACGACGCCGGAGGACTGGGTGCCCGCGCCATAGGACGACACGGCCATCCAGTCCATGGTGACCGGGGTGGACAGGGCGCGCGCCAGATCCGCCATGACCATCACCGCGCCCTTGAGGACTCCGATGATGAGAAGGTCCTTGCCCGCGTACTCCGCGTCGATCTCGGCGGCCAGCTCGGCCAGCTTCGCGTTGATCTCTTCCTCGGTGATGAGGACCGACTTCAGGTCGGTGCCCATGTCCTTGTCGTCCACCCGCGCCACTCTCGTTAGGGTTACCGGCTTCACTGGCTGGGCGGGTCAGCCCTGCCGGATGACCAGTCTGCCACCCTCCCGGCGGACCTCCACGCGGCCGGGGAGGTTGAGGGGCCGCTGACCGCGCCAGCCGGTGATCAGCCGGTCCACCTCCTCGATGTGGCGGGCGAAGAGCGAACCGGCGGGGGCGCCCGCGGCGATGGCGGCGCGGCGCAGCACCCGGCGGCGGACGGCGGTGGGCAGGGCGTGCAGCCCGACGGCGTCGAGCTCGACGAGGTCCGTGCCTGGGGCCGGGGCGCCCCCGGCCCCGGCGGTGCCGGTGGAGGCCCGGTCGGTGGAGGCCTGGCCGGTGGAGGCCTGGCCGGTGGAGGCCTGGCCGGTGGAGGCCTGGCCGGTGGAGGCGGTCGCGGCGGGGGCGGCTCCGGCGGGGGGCAGATCGGTGCGTACCTCCGCCTCCGCCCGGGCCGCCCAGGCGTCGAGGGCGTCCGCGTCGTCGCGGGAGAGCTGGGCGGTGCGGGCGAGCGCCTCCACGACGCCCTTGCCGAGGGCCTTCTCCAGGACGGGCAGCGCCTCGTGGCGGACCCGGGAGCGGGTGTAGGCCGGGTCCACGTTGTGCGGGTCGTCCCATACGGGCAGCGACTGGGCCAGGCACGCGCGGCGGACGGTCTGCCGGTCCAGCCGCAGGAAGGGGCGGCGGTAGCGGCCCTGCGCGCCGGAGACCTGGGCCATGCCGGACAGGGAGCGGATGCCGGAGCCGCGGGCCAGCCCCAGCAGGACCGTCTCGGCCTGGTCGTCGCGGGTGTGGCCGAGCAGCACGGCGACCGCGCCGTGGCGCTCGGCGGCGGCGTCGAGGGCGGCATAGCGCGCATCACGGGCGGCGGCCTCGGGGCCGCCTTCCCGGCCGACGGACACCGCGACGGACTCGACCGGCTCCAGGCCGAGCAGCCGCAGCCGCTCGGCGACCTCGGCGGCGCGCACGTCGGAGCCGGCCTGCAGGCCGTGGTCGACGGTGACCCCCCCGGCACGCAGCCCGAGCTTGGGGGCTTCGAAGGCGAGGGCGGAGGCGAGCGCCATCGAGTCGGCGCCGCCGGAGCAGGCGACGAGGACCAGGGGCGCGGCGGCGCCGGTGAGGGCCGGGGCGGAGGCGAGGGCGGGCTGCGGGGGCGGCGAGGTCGGGAAGTCGACGAGTACGTCGTGGAGGACGCGGCGGACCGCCAGGCGTATCGCGGCGACCGCTGGATGGGGACCCATGTCCGTTTCCCATCTGTCGTTCGAGGGGGTGCCTCGGGGCCGTTACGAGGATGTCGTCACGCTGAGTACGTCGATGGTGACAGAAGCGAGCTGTTCCCCGAGCATCGCACGCCTACCCGTCGCTCACGGTCCCTCGGACGAGTGATTAACCGGGTCATTCTCCCGGCGCCGGTTGCGCCCGTACGCCGCCGGTCGCGCCGGTAATTACGGCTCCGTCCTCCGGTGCACCCGCGCGACCCAGTCCGCGGGTTTACTGATCTCCGCCTTGGTCGGAAGTGTGTTCGGGGAGGTCCAGACCCGGTTGAAGCCGTCCATCCCGACCTGGTCCACGACGGCCCGTACGAACCGCTCCCCGTCCCGGTACTGCCGCAGCTTGGCGTCCAGTCCCAGCAGCTTGCGCAGCGCCTGGTCGAGCCGGCCGGCGCCACTGGCCCGGCGCTTCTGGAACTTCTCACGGATCTCCGCGACGGACGGCACGACCTCGGGCCCCACGCCGTCCATCACATAGTCCGCGTGGCCCTCGAGCAGCGACATCACGGCGGTCAGCCGGCCGAGGATCTCCCGCTGGGCCGGAGTCTGCACCAGCTCGATGATGGAGGGCGTGCTGCCCTCCCGGTCGCCGTCCGCCTCCGGCCGGCCGCCGCCCAGGGACTGGACGGCCTCCCGGAACCGCTCCAGGAGGGTGGCCGGGTCCACCTCGGTCTCCCCGAGGAAGGCCTGGATCTCGGACTCGATGTGGTCGCGCAGCCAGGGCACCGCCGTGAACTGGGTGCGGTGCGTCTCCTCGTGGAGGCACACCCACAGCCGGAAGTCGTGCGGGGCGACGTCCAGCTCCCGCTCGACGTGCACCACGTTGGGCGCCACCAGCAGCAGCCGCCCGCCGCCCGCGGAGGCGGGCAGCTCGCGGGACGGCGGCGCGAAGGTCTCGTACTGGCCCAGCACCCGGGAGGCCAGGAAGGACAGCAGCATCCCCAGCTCCACCCCGGTGACCTTGCCGCCGACCGCGCTCAGCACGGCGCCGCCGGGCAGGCCGCCGCGCCGGTCCCGCATCTTGCCCAGCAGGGGCTTGAGGACCTCGCGGAAACCCGCCACGTTCGCCTTGATCCAGCCCGCCCGGTCCACGACGAGAACCGGGGTGTCCGACTCCGGTCCGCCCGCGGGGGCCATCCGGGTGAATCCCCGGACGTGCTCCTCCGACACCTTGGCGTACCGGCGCAGCTCCGCGACGACGGCGCGCGCCTCGTCGCGGCTCACGTCGGGGCCCGGCCGCACCAGCCGGGTCGCGGTCGCGACCGCGAGGTTCCAGTCGACCATCTCGGCACCACCGATGCTCGTCATGGCTTCACGGTACGTGGCACAGGGTCCATCCGGGAGGCGACGAGGGCATCAGCGGCAGCCGCAGTTCGCGAGTGCGGACGCCATGCGGTCCAGCGCGCGCTGTGCGCCCTGGGGGTCCGTGGTTCCGTTCGTCATGAACGCGAAGACCAGAAGGCGGCCGTCCGCGTCCACGACGGTGCCCGCGAGCGTGTTGACGCCCGTCAGGGTCCCGGTCTTGGCGCGGACCACGCCCCGGCCGACGGCGTCCCGCGCGTAGCGGCCGCGCAGCGTCCCGGTGAAGCCGGCCACCGGCAGGCCGGTGAGGACCGGGCGCAGTTCGGGATGGTCGGGGTCGGCGGCGCGCACCAGGACCTGGGCGAGCAGGGCCGCGGACACGTGGTCGGCGCGGTCCAGGCCGCTGCCGTCCGCGATACGGGCGCCGGACAGCGGCAGCCGGAGCGCGCGCAGCCGGGCCGTGACGGCCCGCCCCGCGCCGTCGAAGCTCGCGGGCTCACCGGCGGCGATGGCGGTCTGCCGGGCGAGGGCCTCGGCGATGTCGTTGTCGCTGTTGGTCAGCATCCGCTCGACCAGGGCGGACAGCGGCTGGGAGCGGACGGTGGCCAGCGCCGTCGCCCCGTCCTTCCCGCCCTTCGCGGCCTTCCCGCTCTTCCCGGCCTTGGCGGGCCGGGGCTCGCCGCGCACCTCGATGCCGCGGTCGCGCAGCATCGAGGCGAACGCCCGCGCCGCGTCGACGGCGGGGTCCTCGGAGCGGGGCGCCGGGCCGTGGTCGCTGTCGTCGAGGCGGCCCTCGTCGATCATGAGGGGGGTGACGGGCGAGATGTTCTCGTTGGGGCCGATCGGGTGCAGGTCCGGGCCCGAGTAGAGCGAGGTGTCGTAGCCGAGCCGGACGCTCTCGGTGCCGCTCTTCCTGAGCGCGGCGGCGGTCCTGTCGGCCAGCCGGCGCAGGCCGGCCGGGTGGTCGGCACCCTTGACGGGGTGGGCGGTGAGGGTGGGGTCGCC
Source organism: Streptomyces sparsogenes subsp. cuspidosporus (assembly GCF_039532705.1). Classification (NCBI taxonomy): domain Bacteria; kingdom Bacillati; phylum Actinomycetota; class Actinomycetes; order Kitasatosporales; family Streptomycetaceae; genus Streptomyces; species Streptomyces sparsogenes. The sequence continues at coordinate 82,618 of NZ_BAAASD010000013.1, forward strand.
GCCGCCGACCAGCACGATGCGGTCCCCGTCCCCGGCCTTCCCGTCGCCGTCGGGGCCGACGACGGTGGTCCGGATGCGGTGGTCGGGCCCGAGGGCGGAGAGGGCCGCGACGCCGGTCGCCAGCTTGATGATCGAGGCGGGCACGGCCTGGGTGTCCGCCCGCGCCCCGTAGACCTGCCGCCCGGTCGCCGCGTCCACGACGGACACCGAGCGCGGCCGGCCCAGCGCGCCGTCGTCCAGGAGCGGCTCCAGCGCGTCGGCCAGCCCCGCCCCGGTGGGCCGCGGGACCGCGTCGTCGCCACTGTCCGGCGAGGGCGCGACGGCGGCGGTGCCCAGGGGTGCCAGGACGGGCGAGGCGCTCGGCGCGGCGCGCGATGGGCCGCCGTGACGCTCGCCACCTGTGGCCGTACTCCCGGCGGCCCGGGCCCGCTCGGCCTTACGCTGCCCGGAGTCCCACGGCCCGGCCGCGAACACCGACGCGACCGCCACCACCAGGCCGACGACGGCGGAGACCGCCGACAGTCGCCACGTACGCCGCTGCTCCACCGTGGCGCTCCGCCACCGGCCCGTGGCGCTCTGCCATCGGTTCTGCCACCACCTGACCTGCCACGATCTGGCTTCAGGCACGTCGGACCAGCCCCTTTCGCCACCACACACCTGCGTGGGGGACACTTAATCACCAGACGTATGTGTTGATCATGGAGGAGCCACCCGTGGAGTTCGACGTCACCATCGAGATCCCGAAGGGTTCGCGCAACAAGTACGAGGTGGACCACGAGACGGGGCGCATCCGTCTCGACCGTCGACTCTTCACTTCGACCAGCTACCCGGCTGATTACGGCTTTGTGGAGAACACCCTCGGCGAGGACGGCGACCCGCTGGACGCGCTGGTCATCCTGGACGAGCCGACCTTCCCCGGATGCCTGATCAAGTGCCGTGCGATCGGCATGTTCCGGATGACCGACGAGGCGGGTGGCGACGACAAGCTGCTGTGTGTGCCGGCGTCGGACCCGCGTGTCGAGCACCTGCGTGACATTCACCACGTTTCGGAGTTCGACCGCCTGGAGATCCAGCACTTCTTCGAGGTCTACAAGGACCTGGAGCCGGGCAAGTCGGTCGAGGGGGCCAACTGGGTGGGCCGCGCCGAGGCCGAGGCCGAGGTCGAGGCGTCCATCAAGCGCCTGGAGGCCGCGGGCGGCGCCCACTGAGCGCGCTGAGCCCTGACACAGCTTGACGCAGGGGCGGGCCGGAGTCGATCCGGCCCGCCCCTCGTGCGTGCCCCTCGTGCGTGCCCCTCGTGCCTGCCCCTCGTGCCTGCCGGGCCTCAGAAGCCGCGGGTGCGCTTGGCGGCGCGCCGGCCCGAGGACTCGCCCTCGAGCCGCGGTGCCTTCAGGAAAAGACGCGCCGCCTCGTTGCCCAGGTTCACCCCGATGGCGATGGCCAGGGCCAGCGCCGCCGCCTGGGTGAGATGGGCGATCCCGCGGTCCATATTGCCCTGGGCCAGCGCGAGCAGACCGAAGTACGTGGCGCTACCGGGCAGCAGCGGCCCGATGGCGGCCGTGACGTACGGCAGCGCGGACGCGTAGCGGTAGCGGGACAGCAGCTGGCCGAAGAGGCCGACCAGCCCGGCGGCGACAGTCGTCGCGGCGACGGCGGGGACCTTCGCGGTGTCGTGCAGCGCGCCGTAGACGACCCAGGCCACCCCGCCGTTGAGGGTCGCGAACAGCACGGTGTGACGTTCCTGCTGGAGCAGGATGGAGAAGGTCAGCGCGAGCAGCATCGCCGCGACGATCTGCGTCACCGGTCGCTCGACGTGGCGCAGCGCCGCCTCCGGATTGAGCTTGGCGTCGAGCTGGAGGCCCCCGTACAGCACGGTCAGCACCCCGCACACGATGCCGACGATCAGATAGCCGACCTCCAGGAGCCGGGCGGCCGCGGTGATGTAATAGCCGGTCAGCCCGTCCTGGACGCCCGCCACCAGGGCCCGCCCGGGGATCAGCGCGAACAGCCCACCGGTGATCACCGCGGAGGCCTGGAGCCCGACCCCCGCCAGGCTGAGCGCGACGCCCATCGCGGCGGGCGGCATCGCCGCGGCCACGAACTGGTAGAACTCCGGCAGCCCGCGCCCCGAGGCCAGCCAGGCCAGCCGGTCGCCGAGCATCGCGCCGACCGCCGCCGCGAAGAACACCGGCCAGTCGCCGCCGACCAGCATGCTCGCCGCGCCGGCCAGCGCGCCGCCGGCCACGGTGAGCGCCCACCCGGGGTAGGGGTGGCGGTTACGGCGGATCTCGGCGAGCCGGCGGTAGGCCTCCTCCAGGGTGAAGTCCTCGCTGGAGGTGATGTCGTCGACCAGGCGGAAGACGGCGGAGAGCCGGGTGTAGTCGGTGCCCCGGCGGCGCACGGTCCGGCTGGCGGTGATCGGATCGTCGACGAGCGAGGGCTGGTAGCTGACCGACAGCAGGGTGAAGGTCACGGTCGGCTCGCAGCGGTCGAGGCCGTACGCGTGCGCCACCCCGAACATCGCCGCCTCGACGTCCTCGGCCCCCTCCCCGCCCGCGAGCAGCAGCTCGCCGATGCGCAGGGTCAGGTCGAGCACGCGCGGCGCGGCGGGTCCCGCCTCGTCCTGCCGCTCCTGGCGCTCGGGGGCCGGGCGCTCGCTGATCGGCATGCGCAGCATGGTGCGCATCCGGTCCTGCCAGGGGGTGTCCTTGGTGAGCCGGACGACGGGGATGCCGTCCGGCGGGGTGAACGCCGGGAAGTTCGCGCCCTGGCCGGCCTGCGGGCCGGTCCTGACCCCGGCGGGCGGCACAAAGGCCGAGCCCTCCGTATCGGAGGCGGGCTCGGCGGTCAGCCCCTCGGGGACGGCGAACTCGGAGGTCGGGTGGTCGTCCTCGGGCAGGGGCGGCAGCGGCACCCCCAGGGGAGGGGTGAAGGCGCTGCGGGCCTCGTCCGACTGCGGCTTGCGGCTCCCGGCCCCGTCCGCTTCCGACACGCTCGTACCGCGCTGACCGCGCTGTCCCTCGGACCCCACGTCTCCTCGCTCCTCACCCCGCCTTGTGTGCGTGTGTACCCCGGCCACCATGCACTATGGCGGCCACCGAGCCCATTGTGCGGGTCGGCGGCCGCCATACGAAGAGCGGGTGCGGAGGGTGTGGGGCCAGGGCGGCGGCGTCAGCGCTTGGCGTGGCGGCCCCGCGGCGCCGGGCCCGCGGGGCCCCGGGCGCCCGTCGGCTCGGCCGACGCCGCCTCCTTCTTGGCCTTGCCGCGGCCGCGGAGGAACTCGATCACGATCGGGATCACCGACAGCAGCACGATCCCGACCAGGATCAGCTCGATGTGCTGGTGGACGAAGTCGACCTTCCCCAGCGCGGCCCCGAGCAGGGTGACCCCCACACCCCACGCGACGCCGCCGATCACGTTGAACAGGATGAAGGAGCGGTAGTTCATCCGGCTCACACCGGCGATGATCGGCGTGAAGGTGCGCACGATCGGCACGAAGCGGGCCAGGATCAGCGACTTCGGCCCGTGCTTCTCGAAGAACTCATGCGCCTTCTCCACGTTCTCCTGCTTGAAGAGCTTGGAGTCGGGGCGGCGGAAGAGCGAGGGGCCGACCTTCCGGCCGAAGAGATATCCGGCCTGGTCACCCAGGATCGCGGCGGCGGCGACCGCGACGCAGACCAGCCACAGATCCTGCTTGATCACATCGGTGGTGACCAGCATGCCCGTGGTGAACAGCAGCGAGTCGCCCGGCAGGAAGAAGCCGATCAGCAGGCCCGACTCCGCGAAGACGATGGCCAGGACGCCGAGCAGGCCGAAGGTGTTGATCAGATAGTCGGGGTCCAGCCAGCTGGGGCCGAGCGCGAGAGTGGTCACGGGTGACAGGCTCCTGGGTCGAGGGGTGCAGGCTCGTGCGAGGCCCGGCCGCAGGGTTGGGGCGGACTGGGGGTTCTTCACGACTGGGGGTTCTTCACAGTGTGCCGCCCAAAGCTATCAACGCCGTGTGCGTTCCCTCGGTTCCCGCTGGTGGTTCCGCCGGCCGGGGGTGCGGCCCTGTCGTCCCCCGGCCGTACGGATTTCGGCGGGCACGCCATCCGGGCACGCCATCCGGTCACGCCATGCGGTCAGGCCATGCGGTCAGGCCATGCGGTCGGCGTTGGCGAGGATCGCCTCCCGGATGTACGCGGCGAGACCGGGCCTGACCGCGTCGTACGTGGCGGTGAACCGCTCATCCGCCACATACATCTCGGCGAGCCCCCGGTGGATCTCGTAACCGCAGTCGTAGGAGAAACGACTGATGTGCTGCCGGTGCTCCTCGGCGAGGTCCATGGCCTCCACGGACCGCGGCTCGGCCCCGGACTCCATCAGCGCGGCGAGCCGGGCGTTGATGGAGTCCGCCTCCGTCTTGATCCGCAGCCAGTCGTCCTTGGTGTACGAGGCGGCCTTGCGCTGCGACTCCCGGTACGCCTCGGTGCCGCCCCAGCGTTGCTCGGCCTCCTCGGCGTAGTCGTCCGGGTCGAAGTCCCCGCCGAAGAGCTCGAACTTCTCCTCGGGCGTGAGGTTGATGCCCATCTTCCGTGCCTCCATGGCGTGTTCGACGGCGGCGGCCATCTGCTGGAGCCTTTCGATCCGCGCGGTCAGCAGACGGTGCTGACGCCGCAGGTGCTCCTGCGGATCCGCGTCCGGGTCGTCCAGCAGGACCGCCACCTCGTCGAGCGGGAAGCCCAGCTCCCGGTAGAACAGGATCTGCTGCAGCCGGTCGAGGTCGGCGTCGTCGTAACGCCGGTGCCCGGCCCGGCTGCGGGCGCTCGGGCACAGCAGCCCGATCTCGTCGTAGTGGTGCAGGGTCCGCACCGTGATCCCGGCGAAGCCCGCGGTCTGTCCCACGGAGTAGCTCATGGCCCGTCCGCTCCTTCCTCGGTACGCGCTCCACGGTGCGTCCTCACGTCGCGTGAGGTTCAAGTCCGTATCCCGGAAACTCGCTGGGGCGGGTCCGGGGCTGCTGGCATCCTGCCTGCTGTGCTGGGGATAACGGATCTTTCGACGTATCTGGCGGGCCTTGCCCTGATCATCCTGCTGCCGGGGCCGAACTCGCTGTATGTGGTCTCGGTCGCCGCCCGCCGCGGTGTGCGCAGCGGATACCGGGCGGCGCTGGGCGTGGTGTGCGGGGACACGGTGCTGATGGTCCTGTCGGCGGGCGGGGTGGCCTCGCTGCTGCAGGCGAGCCCGACGCTGTTCACCGTGGTGAAGTTCACCGGCGCCGGCTATCTGAGCTGGCTGGCGGTGGGCATGCTGCGCGGGGCGTGGGGACTGTGGCGGGCCCGGGGCTCGCGCGGGGAAGGGGGCCTCGAGGCGCGGGCGGCGGCCGTCGCGGGCCCGGGGGGCGCCGGGGCCGGCGAGCGGGACGGCGCGCGGGCCGGGGAGCCGGCCGGTGAGCGGCCGTACCGCAAGGCGCTGGTGATCAGCTTGCTGAACCCGAAGGCGATCCTGTTCTTCATCTCCTTCTTCGTGCAGTTCGTGGACCCGGAGTACGCCCATCCGGTGCTGTCCTTCGTGGCGCTGGGCGCCTGGGCGCAGCTGTTCAGCCTGGTGTACCTGTCGGTGCTGATCTTCAGCGGCGCGCATCTGGCGGCGGCCTTCCGGCGGCGGAAGCGGCTGACCGCCGGGCTCTCGGCGGCGGCGGGCGCGGCGTTCCTGGGGTTCGCGGTGAAGCTGTCGCTGAGCAGCGCGGCGTAGGGGCGCGGGTACGGGCCGACGGCGCAGGGGCCGACGGCGTAGGAGCCGACGGCGCAGGGGCGCGGGTACGGGCTATGTGACCGACAAGCCCGTATTGTCCAGCTCATGGCGCTCCACAAGGGCAAGCACGGCCCGACGCACGAGGACCGGAGGCGCGGCGTCCCGGTCAACCCCTTCTACGCCATGGCCGACCCGGTCGCCGGCATGGTCGACGAGGTGCCGCGCAACCGGCTGCCCGACGGCCCGATGGCGCCCGCCACCGCTTATCAGCTCGTCCACGACGAGCTGATGCTGGACGTCAACGCGCGGCTGAACCTGGCCACCTTCGTCACCACCTGGATGGAGCCGCAGGGGGACCAGGTGGTGTTCGAGTGCCGCGACAAGAACATGATCGACAAGGACGAGTACCCGCGCACCGCCGAACTGGAGCGGCGCTGCGTGGCGATGCTGGCCGACCTGTGGCACGCCCCCGGCCCGGACTCGGCCGTGGGCTGCTCCACCACCGGTTCGAGCGAGGCCTGCATGCTCGCCGGAATGGCCCTCAAACGCCGCTGGGCCAAGCGCAACGCGGGGCGCTACCCGGCGACCGCCCGGCCCAATCTGGTCATGGGGATCAACGTCCAGGTGTGCTGGGACAAGTTCTGCAACTTCTGGGAGGTCGAGGCGCGCCAGGTGCCCATGGAGGGCGACCGCTTCCACCTCGACCCCCAGGCGGCCGCCGACCTGTGCGACGAGAACACCATCGGCGTCGTCACCGTCCTCGGGTCCACGTTCGACGGCTCGTACGAACCCGTCGCGGAGGTTTGCGCGGCGCTCGACGACCTGCAGGAGCGCACCGGAGTGGACGTCCCCGTCCATGTGGACGGCGCGTCGGGCGCGATGGTGGCGCCCTTCCTGGATCCGGACCTGGTGTGGGACTTCCGGCTGCCCCGGGTCGCCTCCATCAACACCTCGGGGCACAAATACGGCCTGGTCTACCCCGGCGTCGGATGGGCGCTGTGGCGAAGCGCCGAGGACCTCCCCGAGGAGCTCGTCTTCCGGGTCAACTACCTGGGCGGCGAGATGCCGACCTTCGCGCTCACCTTCTCGCGGCCCGGCTCCCAGGTCGCCGCCCAGTACTACACCTTCCTGCGGCTGGGGCGGGAGGGCTACCGCGCGGTGCAGCAGACCACGCGGGACGTGGCGCGCTCGCTCGCGGAGCGGATCGAGGAGCTGGGCGACTTCAGGCTGCTGACGCGCGGGGAGCAGCTGCCGGTCTTCGCCTTCACCACGGCCGAGGGCGTGGGGAGCTTCGATGTGTTCGACGTGTCGCGGAGGCTGCGCGAGCACAACTGGCTGGTGCCCGCGTACACCTTCCCGCCGAACCGGCAGGACCTGTCCGTGCTGCGGGTGGTGTGCCGCAACGGCTTCTCGATGGACCTCTCGGACCTCTTCCTGGAGGACCTGCGGACGCTGCTGCCCGAACTGCGCCGCCAGCCCGAGCCGCTTCACCGGCCCAAGGCCGTGGCCACGGCCTTCCACCACTGACCGGCCCTCCCCCGGGCCCCGGCGTACGCACTGCCGTCGGCGTGCGCGCTGCCGTTGGCGTGCGCGCTGCCGTTGGCGTACGCGCCACCGTCGGCGTACGCACCGCCGCCGACGTGCGCGCTGCCGTCGGCGTACGCGCTGCCGTCGGCGTACGTGCGGCCGCCCCGTGCGGCCGCCGGCGTACGTACGGCCGCCACGTGCCTACGGCCCGCCGCGTGCGTACGTACCGGCCGTCAGCCCGTCCGCGACGCGGCCTCCAGGATCTCGGCCCTGCGCCGGACGGCCTCCAGGGCGCCGGGCCTGCGGCCGGGCACCCGTCCGCGCAGCGATATCAGGAACGGGGCCAGGGCCTGGGCCCTGGCCGGGTCCTGGACGTACTGCCACTGGTGGTGCGCCCGGTCCACGGCCCCCTCGACGTCCGGGTCGTCGGCGGCCTCGCCATTGCCCAGCCGGGCGTCGGCCACCGCCATCCACAGCTCGCAGGCGCGGGCGGGGTCGCCGGCGAGGCGCGCCAGGTCGGCGCGCACCTCCATCCAGTGGATGGCCTCGCCGGAGTGCGGGCCGGCCGACCGGAGGGCCTCCTGCTCCCAGGCCGCGGCCATGGAGGCGGCCTCGCTGTGCCGCCCGGCGTGCGCGGCCTCGAAGATCGCGGCGTGCGGATCGGGTACGGCCCCGGGCGGCGGGGCCTGCTCCGCCGCGGCGGGCGACGGCGGGGGCGCGGCCACGGGGGCCGGCGCCTGCTGCGGGCGGGGCGGCGGGACGGCCCACTCCGCCTCGGCCTTAGCGTCCGCGACGTGCGCCACAGCGCCGGCGCCTTCCGCGACGCGCGTCACCGCGCCCTCCGCGACGCGCTTCGCAGGGTCCTCCGCAACGCGCGTCACTCCGCCGCCCGGCTCGGGCGGCGCGGGCTGGGGCGGGGCGCCCGCGAGGGGGGCCGCCGGGGCCTCGACCGCGACGGCGGACCCGTCGAACAGCAGCTCCGCACCGCCGCCGAGACCTGCCTCGGCGACGGCCCGCTCGTGCAGTAACGCGAACGGCGCCTCGTGGGCCGTGCCTCTCAGGACCGCGGCGAACGCCCGGCTGTAGAGCGGCTCCGCGGTCCGCCGCTTGGGCGGCGCGGGCGCGAGGGAGCCGTAGAGCGTGAGCCCGGCCGCCAACAGCCGCCCGGCCAGGAGGGGGTCGGACAGCCCCGGCCACGCCGTCTCGTCCGCCACCAGATCGACGAGCACCGTGGTGCTGCCCGCCGGCCGCCTCGCCAGCTCGGCCGCCAGCCAGTGCCACGGCAGCGCGGTGTAGCGAGCGGTCCTCGGCGTCGTACGGGCCAGCGCGAAGTGGGGCAGCCGCTGCTTGGTGTCCACGGTCAGCTGACCCGCCAGGTAGATCAGCACCGGCCCCTCGTGGGCCGCCGCGGTCCGCAGGTGCGTCAGCACCGTCTGCGGATCGGCCGGATCCACCAGCTGTACGACGCTCGCCCCGCCCGCGGTCCCCAGCAGCGCGGCGGGTGGCACTGCCGCGAGCTGGTGCAGCGCCCCGGCCGCGTCCATGAGCCGCTGTCTGCCACCCGGGGCGGCGGCGACGAGCAGGGCGTAACCGGCCCCACCCGTCGCTCCAGCGCCCGTGTCCCCCCTGTCGTTCACCATGTAAGCACCGTATCCGGATCCGCCCATGGCGGGTGATGGTGTGGCTCACGCGCCTTTCGGGCGTGTCCGGACTCCGGTCAGCGGCTGAGGCCCTTGTAACGGCCCACGGCCAGCGGGAAGAAGACCGCGAGGAGCGCCAGCGGCCAGCAGACGGCGAGCAGTTGGGCGTGGTCCGCGGGCCAGGAACCGCCGTTCTGACCAGGGCTTCCGAACAGCTCGCGGACCGCGGTGGCCGTCGCCGACATCGGGTTCCAGTCCGCGATCGCGCCGAGCCAGCCCGGCATGGACTCGGGCGCGGCGAAGACGTTCGACAGGAAGCCCACCGGCCAGATCAGGACCTGTACCGCCTGCACCAGCTCGGGGCGGCCCGCCACCATGGCGAGGTGGATGCCGAGCCACAGCATGGCGAAGCGCAGCAGGAGCAGCAGCCCGACCGCGGCCGACGCGTCGGCGAGGCCGCCGTGCCAGCGCCAGCCCATCGCGAGGCCCGTCCCGATGAGGACCAGCAGGCCCAGCGCCGACTGCAGCATGTCCAGGGCGCTGCGCCCGACCAGCACGGCCGAGGGGGCGATGGGCATGGACCGGAAGCGGTCGATGACGCCCTTGTTGAGGTCCTGGGTCACGGCGATCATCGTGGACTCCAGACCGAAGGCCATGGTGAGGGCGAGCATGCCGGGGACCAGATACTCCTTGTAGTCGCCGCCGCCCGGCACGGTCATGCCGCCGCCGAGGAAGTAGGCGAACATCAGCAGCACCATCACCGGGAAGACCAGGCCGACGACCAGCTGGGCGGGCTGCCGCGCCCAGTGGGCGAGGCCCCGCCGGGTCATGGTCCACGCGTCGGTCAGGGCCCGCCCGAGCCGGCCGCCCCGGCCGGCCGCGGGGGAGGTCGGGGGGTGGGGCCCGCGGTAGGCCCCGGGGCGGGGCCCGGGGCGTGTCGGGGGGTGCGTCGCGGTGGTCATGCGGCCGCCTCCTGCTGCTTGTCCTCGCTGCCGGTCTGCTTGTCCTCGCTGCCGGTGGCGCGCTTCCCGGTGAGGTGCAGAAAGACCTCGTCGAGGGTGGGGCGGCGCAGCGCGATGTCCTCCGCCTCGATCCGCGCCGCCTCCAGGGCCCGTACGGTCTCGGTGAGCGCGCCCACGCGGTCGGCGACCGGCGCGCTGATCCGCCGGCTGTCGGGGTCGGTCTCGACGGCCTCGGCCCGGACGCGGGCCGAGGCGGCGATCAGCGGGACGGCGGCGTCCAGTTGAACGGTGTGGCGAACCACCACCTCGATCCGGTCCCCGCCGAGCCGGGCCTTGAGCTCGTCCGCCGTGCCCTCCGCGATCACCCGCCCGCCGTCGATCACGGAGACGCGGTCCGCGAGCTGGTCGGCCTCCTCCAGGTACTGGGTGGTGAGCAGCACCGTGGTGCCGCCGCCGACCAGCGACCGGACCGCCGTCCACACCTCGGCGCGGCCGCGCGGGTCGAGCCCGGTGGTCGGCTCGTCCAGGAACAGCACGCGCGGCCGGGTGATCAGGCCGGCCGCCAGATCGAGCCTGCGCCGCATGCCCCCGCTGTACTGGCTGACCGGTTTACGGCCGGTGTCGGCGAGGTGGAACCGCTCCAGAAGCTCGTCCGCGCGGCGCGCGGCCCCGCGGGCTCCCAGGTGGTAGAGGCGGCCGAACATCTCCAGGTTCTGCCGTCCGCTCAGACACTCGTCCAGGGCGGCGTGCTGGCCGAGCAGCCCGATGCGGTAACGGACCTCGTCGGGGTGGCGCAGCACGTCGTATCCGGCGACCTCCGCGCGCCCTCCGTCATGCCGCAGCAGCGTGGACAGGATCCGTACGGAGGTGGTCTTGCCGGCGCCATTGGGGCCCAGCAGGGCGTGGACCGTGCCGTACGGGACGGTCAGGTCGAGCCCGGCGAGGGCCCATTGGCCGCGATACGCCTTCCGCAGTCCCTCGACGACGATGGCGGGTTCGCTGTGGGTGTCGCTGCCGGTGAGGGTGTCGCTGTGGCTGTGAGTGTCGCTGTCGGCCAAGGTCTTCTCCTCTCCCCTTCGAGAAGGCGAGCAGTAAGGCGAGTAGTCAAGTTTGATTACTCAGAGCGGGCAAAGTACTTCCCGAGGCACGCATTAGTCAAACTTGATTAGATGTGCCAGGCCAATGTCATTGGTCGCTTCCCTCGGCTGGTCAGTCGCCGCGCGGGCCGGCGTCCCCGCCATCTGCGCTGTCCACGCTGCCCCTGCTTTCCACGCTGTCCCTGCTTTCCGCGCTGCCCATGCTGTCCGCGCTGTCCATCAGCACGTCCACCGAGCGCTTCCCCTCGCCCGCCATCACATACGCCCCGCCCTCGAGCCGCTCGATCAGCCCGCGCGTCCACTCCACGCCACTGTCGGCCGAGTGCACCCAGAACCGCATGATCTCCCCGATATGACCCCAGGCGTCGGGCGTCTCCTGCGGCGCCACCCAGTGCTGGGTGACCTCGGCACGCCACTTCTCCAGCGCCGCCACCCGCTCCTTCAGCAGGGAGATCGCCTCGGCACGCGGAAGGTCCACCAGGAAGCCGACCCCGGCCGTCAGCTCGTCGATCTTCTGATCATGGCGCACCAACGAGTCGCGCAGCAGCCGGAAGTACTCCTCCTCCCCCCTGTCGGTCAGCTCGTACTCGGTGCGCGGCGGGCCGCCCACCGTGCTCGGCGCGATGTCATGGGCGAGCAGCAGCCCCTGCTTGGCCATCTGTTTGAGCGCGTGGTAGATCGATCCGGGCTTGGCGTTGGACCACTCATGGGCGCCCCAGAACTCCAGGTCGTTGCGCACCTGATAGCCGTGGGCCCGCCCGTGCTGGCGCACCGCTCCCAGCACCAGCAGCCGGATCGCTGACATCGCCCGCCCTCTCTCCCTCCCGGCCCCTTACAGACCGCCGCTGTCCAGGCTAGACGGCGCCATCCCCACCACCCCCCGGGCCCGGGCCTCTCCCTGGCCCCGCCTCTCCCTGGCCCGGCCTCTTCCCGACCCGGTCTCTTCCCGACCCGGCCTCTTCCCGACCCGGCCTCTCCCTGGCCCCGCCTCTTCCCGGCCCGGTCTCTTCCCGGCCCCGCCTCTTCCCGGCCCCGCCTCTTCCCGGCCCCGCCTCTTCCCGGCCCGGCCTCTTCCCGGCCCGGTCTCTCCTGGGCCCAGCCTGATCCACGGGACGCTCCTAGGCCCGGAGGAACGCCAGGACCGCGAGGACGCGGCGGTGGGTGTCCTCGCCGGGGGGCAGGTCGAGCTTGCCCAGGATGTTGCCGATGTGCTTGCCCACCGCCGCCTCGGAGACGACCAGCTCGCGGGCGATCGCCGCGTTCGACTTGCCCTCGGCCACCAGCGCCAGCACCTCCCGCTCCCGCGAGGTGAGCCGCTCCAGCGGGTCGCGTCGGCGGCGGAACAACTGGCGCACCACCTCCGGGTCGACGACCGTGCCACCGTCCGCCACCCGGCACAGCGCGTTCATGAACTCCTCGACCTGCCCCACCCGATCCTTGAGCAGATAGCCCACCGCCGTGCCGTCCCCGGAGTCCAGCAGCTCGGTCGCGTATGTGCGCTGGACATACTGGCTCAGCACCAGGACCGGCAGCCCCGGCCGCTCCTTGCGCAGGGCGACCGCCGCCCGCAGCCCCTCGTCGCTCTGCCCCGGCGGCATCCGCACATCGGTGACCACGAGGTCCGGGGAGCATGAGGCGACCGCCGCCCGCAGCGCGGGCGCGTCACCGACGGCCGCGGCGACCTCGTGCCCGAACCGCTCCAGCAGCCCCACCAGGCCCTCACGCAGCAGCACACTGTCCTCTGCCAGGACTAGCCGAAGACTTCGACCGGCTCGCACGGTATCTCCACGCCCAGAATCGTCGGCCCGCCAGGCGGGCTGGAAAGCGTCAGTGTGCCATTGAGCGCGGCCACCCGGTCGGACAGGCCGGTCAGCCCGCTGCCCCCGGGCCGCGACCCGCCGACCCCGGGCCGGCCGCCCGCATCCCCGCTGCCCGAACCACCACCCGAACCCCCGCCCGAAACACCGCGCCGGCCGCCGCCCCAGCCACCGCCCGAAACACCGGCCCGGCCGCCGCCCCAGCCACCGCCCGAAACACCGGCCCGGCCGCCGCCACCGTCCGCATCCCCGCCCCAGCGACCGCTCCCGCCACCGTCCGAGCCACCCCGCCGGAGCACCGCGCCGCCCACTCCGTCGTCCACGACGGACACGAACAGCGCGCCGTCCCGCACCTCGGCGCCGACCTCGGCCAGCGCGGCACCGCTGTGCTTGGCGACATTGGCCAGCGCCTCGCAGACCACGAAGTACGCGGCCTTCTCGACCGGTTCGGGCAGCCGGCCGAGCCCCGAGGCATTCACCAGAACGGGCACCGGCGAACGGTCCGCGGCGTCCTCCAGCGCCGCCTCCAAGCCCCGGTCGGCCAGCACTTGGGGGTGTATTCCGTGAATCAGCTCCCTCAGCTCGGCCAGCACCTTGCCCGCCTCGTCGTGCGCCTTGGCCAGCTGGTCGGCCAGCGGTCCCGGCGGGGCGTCCAGCCGCGCCAGGCCCAGCGTCATGGTGAGCGCCACCAGCCGCTGCTGGGCGCCGTCGTGCAGATCCCGCTCTATGCGCCGGCGCTCCGCCTCGAAGGCGTGCACCAACCGGGCCCGCGACCGGGACACCTCCCCGAGCTCCTCGCGCAACGCGTCGTCGGGGCCCACGAGCAGCAGATGGGCGAAGGCGGCACGGAGCCCGGCGAAGGTGCCCACGCAGTACAGGGCCACCGGGAGCAGCATGGCCCCGCCGAGGGCCCACCCTGCCGCCTCCGAATAGGAGGTGACGGACCAGTACTTGAGCACCTGGGCCTGGCCGCCGCCGTCCAGGGCCAGCAGCACCGGGGTGGCCATCATCGCCAGGGGCGCCCCCAGCCCGCCCAGCAGGGCCAGACCGTCCGCCATCCACAGGCCGAACGCGAACAGCACCGTGTACGCCAGCTCGTACCAGGTCGCCCGCTCCTGATACCGCACGCGCGCCCACGCGAGGAAACCCGGCTCGTCCGGTGTGCGGTGCGGGCTGCGGGCCGGGCTGTTGTCGACCAGCCGCAGCCGGCGGCGCTCGATCGCGCCGACCGGCACCCCGGCCAGCCCCAGCGCCGCCAGCAGGGCCAGCCCGACCACGAGAATCGTCAGCACCCCGCCGGCCAGCGCGAAGACGACGATGCCCAGCAGCGCCACCAGCCCGACGGGTGCGCTGCTCAGCAGATACAGCACCGCGCGCCAGGGCCAGGCGGAACGCAGATAGCCGGACTCGTACAGCGCCTGCCGGAGATTTTGTGGGGACATGCGAGAACGGTACGGTCCGGCAACACCCCGCCACAGTTGGTCCAGTAGGCGTCTTGGGGGTATGGCTGGCCATACCCCGGAACTATGCCCAGTGGTCGTGAACCGGCGGGCCGGAGCCGGTTGTCTGGACGGCATGACACAAACTGACCTGGACCCGGCCGCCGTCCGGCTCCGGCGGGTGACCCGCCGCTACGACTCCGGCCCCGGCGCCGGCGGGGTGACGGCGCTCGACGACGTCAGCCTCTCCTTCCCCGCGGGCAGCTTCACCGCCGTCATGGGCCCCTCCGGCTCCGGCAAGTCCACGCTCCTGCAGTGTGCGGCGGGCCTGGACCGGCCCACCTCGGGCTCGGTCTCGATCGGCGGCACCCCGCTGGAGGGGCTGAGCCAGACCCGGCTGACGCGGCTGCGCCGCGAGCGGATCGGCTTCGTCTTCCAGTCCTTCAACCTGCTGCCGTCGCTGACCGCCGCGCAGAATGTCGCGCTGCCGCTGCGGCTGGCCGGCCGGGCCCCCGCGCGCGCGGAGATACGGCAGGCGCTGGGCCGGGTCGGGCTGGCGGAGCGGGCCGGCCACCGGCCCGGCGAGCTGTCCGGCGGCCAGCAGCAGCGCGTGGCGCTCGCCCGCGCCCTGATCACCAGGCCCCAGGTGCTCTTCGGCGACGAGCCGACCGGCGCCCTGGACTCCGCCACCAGCCGCGATGTCCTGCGGCTGCTGCGGGAGCTGGTCGACGTCGAGGGGCAGACCGTTGTCATGGTCACCCACGACCCGGTCGCCGCCTCGTACGCGGACCGGGTGGTCTTCCTGGTCGACGGGCGGGTGAGCGGAGAGCTGCAGGAGCCGACCGCCGAGCAGGTGTCCGCCCGGATGACCCGGCTGGAGACGGTCCCGTGCTGACGATGACGCTCGGCGGGCTGCGGACCCGGTGGACCACGCTCGTGGGCACGTTCGTCGCCCTGGCCCTCGGGGTGGCGCTGATCGCCACCATGTGCCTGGCCCTGGCCTCCACGCTGGGCGCCCCCGAGCGGGGCCCGGAGCGGTTCGCCGCCGCGCCGGTGGTGGTGCGCGGCGCCGACACCCTCACCGTCCCCGTGCGGCGCGGGCCGGCCACCGAGAAGGTGACGGCACCACTGGCCCACCCCCGCCCGGTGCCGCCCGAGCTGGTGGCGCGGCTGGGGCGGCTGGGCCCCGCGGCACCGGACCGCACCTTCCCCGTGGGCTCCGGGGCGCTTCCGGGGGGCAGCGTCGGCCATCCCTGGTCCGCCGCGGCCTTCACCCCCTACCGGCTGACCGCCGGCCGGGCTCCGGAGCGGGCCGGGGAGATCGTCGTCGCGAGCGGCGCCGCCGAGGTCGGCGACCGGATCGGCGTGACGACCGCCGAAGGCCGCCGCACCCGCGTGGTGGTGGGCCTGGTCCCCCGGTCGGCCTTCGAGAGCGCGGTGTTCTTCTCGGACACCGAGGCCGCCCGGATCTCGCCCCGGGTCGACGCGCTGGTGGTGCGCGCCCCCGCCGCGAAGGTGCGCGCAGCGGTGGCGGGCACGCCCGGGGTGCGGGTGCTCACCGGCGCGGAGCGCCGGCGGGCCGACCCCGACCCGGACCGGGACGACCGGGCCCTGGTCACGGTCAACGCGCTGCTCGGCACCGCCGCCGGGGTGACCGGTTTCGTCTCCGTCTTCGTGGTCGCCTCCACCTTCGCCTTCGCGGTGGCCCAGCGGCGCCGGGAGTTCGGCCTGCTGCGCATGGCGGGGGCCACTCCCGGCCAGCTCAGGCGGGTGGTCTTCGCCGAGGCCGCGGCGGTGGGGGTCCTGGCCTCGGCCGCGGGCTGCGCGCTGGGCACCTGGGGGGCGCCATGGCTCGCCCGCCGCTTGGTGGAGGGCGGGATGGCGCCCGACTGGTTCACCGTCGAGGACCACTTCTGGCCGCTTCCCGTGGCCTTCTGGACCGGCCTGCTGGTGGCGCTCGCGGGCGTGTGGGCCGCGGCGGTGCGCGCCGGGCGGGTCGAGCCGGCCGAGGCGCTGCGCGAGGCCGCCGTGGACCGCGGGACCATGCCGCTCCCCCGCCGGCTGCTGGGCGGCGGGCTGCTGCTGGCGGGGGTGGCGATGCTGGGGTGGACGCTGGTCGACGACCCGGGCGAGCTGCTCAAGCGGAAGACCTACACCACCGGGCCCATGGTGCTGATCACCGCGGTCGGCCTGCTGGCGCCCCTGCTGGTGCGGCCGGTGGTGCGCGCGCTGGGCGGGCTCCCCGCCCGGCTGCCCGGTGCGGCGGGAATGCTGGCCCGGGAGGGCGCCTCGGCGGGGGTGCGGCGCACCGCGTCCGTGGCCGCGCCGGTCCTGATCACGGTCGCGCTGACCGGATCGCTGCTGGGCGCGGCCGCGACGGTGAGCCAGGCCAAGGCGGCGGAGCTGCGCGCGCAGACCCGCGCCGACTTCGTGGTCACGGCGCGGGAGGGTTCCGAGGGGCTGAGCGCGGCCGCGGCGCGGCGCGTGGCCGATGTCCCCGGGGCGCTGGCGTCCCCGTCCGGCGGCACCGCCGTGTTCGCCCGCGACGGCGAGTCGGCGCTGGTCAGGTCGGCGGCGCGGGCGGTGGATCCGGCCCGGCTCGCGGCCGTCGGGCGGCTGCCCGTGGTCGCCGGGTCGGTCCGTGACCTGGACGACTGGGGCATCGTGGTCAATGAGGAGTGGGAGCGGCCCACCGTCGGGCGGCGCGTCACCGTCTGGCTGGGCGACGGCCGCAAGGCGACGCTGCGGATCGTGGCCGTGCTGGGGACCGGCACCGGTGACAACGGCGCGTATGTCACCTGGCGCAACGCGCGCGGCGCCGCGGTGGACAGGATCGAGGTGCGGCTGCGGCCCGGGGCCGACGCGGCCGCCGTCGCCAAGGGGCTGCGGGCCGCGGTGCGGTCCGAGGGCGGGCGGGTGCTCACCCCGGACGCCTGGGCGGAGGCCGTCCACCCCCGGACGAGCCCGCAGACCCGGCTCGGCCTGCTGGTGGTGGTCGGCATCGCCCTGGTCTACGCGGGCATAGCGCTCGCGGGCACGCTGGTCATGGCCACCTCCGACCGAATACCCGAGCTGACCGCGCTGCGGCTGGCCGGCGCCACCAGAGCCCAGGTGCTGGGCGCCGTGGCGGCCGAGGCGGTGCTGACCGTCGCCGTGGGCGCGCTGCTCGGGGCGGCCGTGGCCGGGGTGCAACTGCTCGGCCTGTGGGGCGCGCTGGCGCGGCTGTCGGTACCGGCCTCGCTCGCGGTGCCCTGGGACGCGGTGGGCGCGGCGGCGGCCGCCTGCGCGCTGCTGGCGGTGGTCTCCTCCGTCCTGCCCGCCTGGTGCGCGCTGCGGCCCCGGCTCACCCCGCGAGGGTGAGCCGGGTGCCGGGCCGCTCCGGTCTGCTACCGGGCCCCGTCTGCTACCGGGCCGTACCGCTCTCCTCCGCCGCGATCGCGTCGATGAGCTCGAAGGCGGTCTTGCCGTCGATGGTCTCGCGGATGATGTCGGCGTGACCGGCGTGCCGGGCGATCTCCTGGATCAGGGTCAGCAGCATGAAGCGGATGGAGCGCACGCTGCCCGGGGGGAACCACGGTGCCTTCGGCAGCGGGAAGGTTCCGTCCAGGTCGGGCAGGGAGCGGATGAACTTCTCGGTGTCCGCCGCGACCTCGTCCCAGAAGGCCAGCACCTCCTTGACCGTGGCCCGCCCCTCCTCGGGCTCGAAGCTCAGGTGCCAGGTGGTGTGGTCGCGCGGAATGGAGTACGGCACCTGCTTGGCGTTCTCGACCCAGCCCTGCTCGACCTCGGCGACATGCTTGAGGAGGGCGAACAGCGACAGCTCGCTCGCGGACGGCTTGAGCAGCGCCTGCTCGTCGGTGAGGCCGTGCAGCGTCCGGCGGATGGCACCGCGCTGGGCGTCGAGGAAGCCCAGGAGGGCTCCGGCCTCGTCTCCACGGGCTTCCTGGTTCACCAGAGTGGGCATGGGTCCGCCTTTCGTCGGTCCTTCGGGAGTTCCGTCTCCCGATGTCTCCGACGTTACGGACCCTTGCGGTCAGCTTCTGTCCTCAACTCGTTCGGCTTCTGTCCTCGACTCACCCGACGCCTCGGCTCAGAACGGGAACTGGCTGCGGCCGTACTGAACGGAGATCCATTTGGTGGTGGTGAAGTCCTCGACGAAGGAGTCGCCGTTGAGCCGCCCGAGCCCGGAGTTCTTCTCGCCTCCGAAGGGCACGATCGGCTCGTCGTGGACCGTGCTGTCGTTGACGTGGATCATGCCGGTGCGCACGCGCTTCGCGAAGCGCACCCCGCGCTCGACGTCGCCGGTGTGCACGGCGCCGCTGAGCCCGTACTCGGTGGCGTTGGCGATCCGGATGGCCTCCTCGTCCCCATCGAAGGGGATCAGCAGCACCACCGGGCCGAAGATCTCCTGGCCGAGGATCGCGGCGTCCTCCGCGACCCCGGTGAGCACGCTGGGCTCGACGAGCGTGCCGTTGGTCCGCCCGCGCACCAGCGCGGTGGCGCCCTCGGCGACGGTCTGCTCGACGAGCGCGCCGACGGCCTCGGCCTGGCCCTCATTGATCAGCGGGCCGATGTGCGTCGTCGGGTCGCTCGGATCGCCGACCCGCAGCGACTCGACCTTGGCCACGAACTTCTCGGTGAACTCGCGCTCGATCCGACGGTCCACGAGCACCCGGTTCGCGGCCATGCAGACCTGGCCCTGATGGACGAAGCGGCTGAAGACGGCGGCGTCGACCGCGTAGTCCACATCGGCGTCGTCGAGGACGACCAGGGCGCTGTTGCCGCCCAGTTCCAGGACGGAGCGCTTGAAGTGGGAGGCCGCGACGGTGGCGACATGGCGGCCGACCTTGTCCGAGCCCGTGAAGGAGATGACCTTGGGCACCGGGTGCTCGATCAGGGCGTCGCCGATCTCAGCGATATCGGTGACCACGACATTGAGCAGCCCGGCGGGCAGCCCGGCGTCCTCGAAGACCTTGGCGACCAGCCCGCCCCCGCAGATCGGAGTGTTCTGGTGGGGCTTGAGCACCACGGAGTTGCCCAGCGCGAGGGCCGGCGCGACCGACTTGAGCGACAACAGGAAGGGGAAGTTGAACGGGCTGATGACCCCGACCACACCGACCGGCAGCCGGTAGAGGCGGTTCTCCTTGCCGTCGACCGGCGACGGCAGGATGCGGCCCTCCGGCCGCAGCGCCAGATGTACCGCCTCACGCAGGAACTCCTTGGCGAGATGCAGCTCGAACCCCGCCTTCACATGCGTACCACCGCACTCCGCGATGATCGCCTCCGTGAGCTCCTTCTCGCGGTCCTCGATGATCCGCAGAGCCCGCTCGAAGACCAGGCGCCGGGTGTACGGATTGGTGCCGCCCCACTCCGGCTGCGCCCGCTCGGCGGCGCGGTAGGCCAGGTCGACCTCCTGGACGGTGGCCACGGTGATGGAGGCGAGCTTCTCCCCGTTGTAGGGGTTGAAGTCGACGATGTCCCAGGAACCGCTGCCGGTCCGCCACTCACCGTCGATGTACTGAAAGGCCAACTCGGAGAAGTAGGACATGCCATCCCTATCTGGAGGACGGGGTACCGTTTACCGACCCCACGTACGCATGGGGGACTCGCTGAGAGAACTGGCAGAACTGACAGAACCGAACTACTGACAGAACGTCATCTTACTGACGTGTCAACGGTCTTGGAGGAGCCCCCGCAGCACGTCACGGCTCTTCTCCTCGGACAGACCGTCCTCGCTCAGCCGCTCCAACACCCGCCGGTACTGCCCCACTTCCTCGGGTTTGTCGAGGTAGAGCGCGCTGGTGAGCTGTTCCAGATAGACGATGTCCGGCAGGTCGGACTCCGGGAAGCGCAGCAGGGTGAACGCCCCACTCTCCCCGGCGTGTCCGCCGAAGGAGAAGGGCATCACCTGCAGCGTGACATTGGGCTGCTCGGAGACCGCGATGAGGTGCTGGAGCTGGGCCCGCATCACGGCCCGCCCGCCGTAGGGCCGGTGCAGCGCGGCCTCGTCGAGCACCACATGGAAGGCCGGCGCCCGCTCGGAGACCAGCAGCTTCTGCCGCTCCAGCCGCAGCGCGACCCGACGCTCCACCTCGGCCCGGGAGGCCTGTGGCTGGCCCCGGGTGACGACGGCGTGGGCATAGCCCTCGGTCTGCAGCAGGCCGTGCACGAACTGCACCTCGTAGCAGGCGATGTGCGAGGCGGAACCCTCCAGGCCGACGTACGTCTGGAACCAGTTCGGCAGCACATCGCCGTAGCTGTGCCACCAGCCCGCGACATTGGCCTCGCGAGCCAGGCCCAGCAGGGACGCGCGCTCGGCCTCGTCCGTGACCCCGTAGAGCGTGAGCAGGTCCTCGATGTCGCGCGCCTTGAAGCTCACCCGGCCCAACTCCATCCGGCTGATCTTGGATTCGGAGGCCCGGATGGAATAGCCCGCCGCTTCCCGCGTGATGCCACGGGACTCGCGCAACCGCCTGAGCTGGGAGCCCAGGAGAATCCGGCGCACCACCGATCCGCTCGACTCGCTTGCGCTCATGTCTGCGACCCTCCCTGTACGGAACGCACCCTTCCGAAGGCGACCCCCCGCAGCCCTGAGGCCGAAGTCTGCCACTGTTCAGGCTCCGCCCTGTGCACATGTCGTTACTCAAGTGTGGGGCGTACGCAAGTGGGCGTAGGGAGAATCTGTGTCGAAGTTGGGTACATAGTCTCAAAAATGCTGCGTGCACGTGCATCTGCCCTTGCATCCGTTGTGCGCATTCGGAACCATAGGTCTTGCGCACGTGCAAGCTCGTACGAGATCTGGCCAGGATTCGTCAGGGCCACGGATGCAGGAGTGCTCGCATGGGGACCGAAGGATCGACCATGCTGGAGCCCGTGTGGCGGGGGCTCCAGCCGATCGACGCCCCCGGCGTATCCGGTTCCGCGTCCTGCTCGCTGCCCGCCCGCTTCGACGCGGTCAAGGGCGCCCGGCGGTTCACCGGGGCCACGCTGGAACAGTGGGAACTCCCGGAGCTGTTCGACGAGGTGGCCCTGGTCGTCTCCGAGCTGGTGACCAACGCCCTGCGCCACGCCGTCCCCGGCGTCCGCCCGGACAGCCCGCCCGGCGCTGAGCCCGAGACCCAGGTCCGCCTCCATCTGATGCGCTGGCACTCGCGTCTGGTGTGCGCGGTGCGGGACCCGAGCGAGAAGAGCCCCGTGGCCGGCGAGGCCGACCTGAGCGAGGAGTCGGGCAGGGGCCTGTGTCTCGTGGAGTCCTTCACCGACGACTGGGGCTGGCACCGGCTGGCCGGCACCCTGCGCGGCAAGGTCGTCTGGGCGCTGTTCCTGCTGCCGCGCACACGCTAGCCACGCACACGCACACGCGCACGCGCACCAGCCGGTCGCCACGCCCCGGCCGTACCCGCCCGCAGGAGGGCCGGATCACAGGGGCCTGCGCCGGGTCAGAGAGGGCTGCGCCGGATCCCAGGGGGCTGAGCCGGGTCACAGAGGGCTGGATTTCGGCCGCGCGGCCGGCATGCCCAGTGCGTGCAGTTGGAAGAGCCGGGTCACATCGTGCGCGGTGACGATCCCCTCCAGATGACCGTGGTCGACGACCAGGATCGGCAGCCCGGCCCCGGGCCGCGCCTCCCGCTCCATGACCTCGTTCAGAAGATCGCCCGGCACGGCGAGCGTGCACCGGGAGACCGGGGTGGCCACATCCCGCACCCGCCGGTCCCCCCGCCCCTCGCGGGGCACCGCCGCGAGGCCGCGCAGACTCACCACCCCGCTCGGCCGGCCCTCGAAGTCGACGACCGGCAGTACCGAGTGCCGGGCGGGCGTCGCCACCTCGTCGATGAAGCGGTCCACGGTCAGCCAGTCGGCCCCGGCCGCCACCGGGTGGGACATGGCATCCGCCACCCGCACCCCGCGCAGCGCCTCGTTGACAGTGGCGCGGCGCCGCTCCGCGTTGGCGACGACCACCATGAAGAGACCGATGAGCGCGAACCACAGACCGCCCGTGTTGCCGCGTACGAACGACACCCAGCCGAAGGCGATCATCGCCATGCCGAAGATCTGTCCGCTGCGGCCCGCCGCCCGCTCGGAACGCTCCCGGTCCCCCGTGCGCCACCACAGCACCGCCTGCACCACCCGCCCCCCGTCCAGGGGCGCGGCGGGCAGCAGATTGAAGACCCCCAGCAGCAGATTGGCCCACCCCAGCCACACCAGCAGCGCCGCGGGCACCCCCCAGCCGATCAGCCCATGCGCCCCGATCCCCGCCCCGATCGCGGCACCCCCGATCACCAGGCTGGTCGCCGGGCCGCTGACGGCCACGAGCAGAGCCACCCCGGCGGTGCGCGGCCGTCCCATCTGGGTCATGCCGCCCAGCGCCCACACCGTCACATCCTCGACCGAGACGCCCTTGCTGCGGGCGGCGACCGCGTGCGCGGCCTCGTGCAGCAGCAGGCTCCCCATCAGCAACGCGGCCCCGATCACGCTGGCGATCGCGTAGACGGCGCTCGAGTGGCCCGGGGTCCAGGCCGGGAGCGTCTCGTGGCCCAGCCCGTAAGCGAGCAGAGCCACCAGTACCGGGGCGCTCCAGTGCAACCGCAGCGGCACCCCGAAGACCTGTCCGACGCGCACCGACCCATTCATCGCCGTCTCACCCCAGCCGTCTCGGCCAGCCGGGCATCGCACCCACCTACCAGTGTCGCTCACCGGGGCGGTGTCGGCTCGCGGGCGGCGTCAGGCCGGGTCCCCCACCAGATGGTCGAATTCGCCGTCCTTGATGCCGAGCAGCATCGCCTGGACCTCGGCCGGGGTGTAAATGAGGGCCGGACCGTCCGGATAGCGGGAGTTCCGCACGGCGACATGCCCGCCCGGCAATTTGGCGAACTCGACGCACGATCCCTGAGAATTGCTGTGGCTGCTCTTCTGCCAGGCGGCCCCCTGAAGGTCCGCGGCCGCCATGCCGTTGTACGGGTGGTCGCGCACAGGGCTTCTCCACTGGTTTGGTGCAGCTGTCAACTGACCCGGATCATAACCCTGTTGTTCTGCAAATGCATGAGCATTCGAGTGCGCAAATGCACTGCCATATGCATCAGCAGATGCACGTGCACCATGCGTATCCAGGCGCTCACCCGTTGATCACCGGACGAGAAGCGTTGTCGTACCCCCCTGTCACACTCACCGGCATGAGATGGGCGGTGGCGGAGACGGGCGACGGGGGTGCTCGTCTCTGCCCGCTCGACCCCGCCGGGCGGGCCGCCGGTCCGGTGACCGAGGTCCCGGCCGCGGCCGGCGGCGTCGTCGAGGCCGTACGGTCCCGGCCGGAGGCCGAGCGCTGGGTGTGGCGGTCGACCTCCGAGCTCTACCCGCGCCTGCTCGCCGCCGGCGTGCGCGTCGAGCGGTGCTACGACATGGAGGCCGCCGAGGCGCTGCTGCTGGGCCATGAGGGCCGTTCCGGCGAGCCGCGCTCGCTCGCCGCGGCGTGGGCGCGGCTGCGCGGCCTGCCGGTCCCCGACGACCCGCCGGTGCGGGCGGCCGAGACCCAGCCGTCGCTCTTCGAGCCCGGCCCCGTGCCGCTGCCGCCGGGCACCGACGCCCTCGACGCGCTGCTGGCGGTCTACGCCGGACAGCTGGCCCGTACGGACGCGGCCGAGCACCCCGGCCGGATGCGGCTGCTGACCGCCGCCGAGTCGGCCGGGACGCTGGTCGCCGCCGAGATGCGGCGCGCCGGGGTCCCCTGGCGGGCCGACCGCCACCGCGAGCTGCTGGACGAGCTGCTCGGTGAGCGTTACCCGGGCGGCCTGGAGCCGCAGCGGCTGGCCGAGCTGGCCGACGAGGTCTCCCGCGCCTTCGGCGGCGTACGGGTGCGGCCCGATCTGCCCGCCGAGGTCGTCAAGGCGTTCGCGCGCGAGGGCATCGCGCTCGGCTCCACCCGCGCCTGGGAGCTGCGGGGCATCGACCACCCCGCCGTCGAGCCGCTGCTGCGCTACAAGAAGCTCTACCGCCTGCACACCGCGCACGGCTGGGCGTGGCTGCAGTCCTGGGTGCGGGACGGCCGCTTCCGCCCCGAATACCTGCCCGGCGGCACGGTCTCCGGCCGCTGGACCACCAACGGCGGCGGGGCGCTGCAGATCCCCAAGGTGGTGCGGCGCGCGGTGGTCGCCGACGAGGGGTGGCGGCTGGTGGTCGCCGACGCCGACCAGATGGAGCCGCGCGTGCTGGCCGCCATCTCCCGCGACCGGGGCCTGATGGACGTCGCGGGCACCGGCCGGGACCTGTACGCGACGCTGTCCGACCGCGCCTTCTCCGGCCGGCGCGACCAGGCCAAGCTCGCGCTCCTCGGCGCGATCTACGGGCAGACCTCGGGCGACGGCCTCAAGCACCTCGCGGCCCTGCGGCGCCGCTTCCCCGCGGCCGTGGCGTACGTGGACGAGGCGGCCCGCGCGGGCGAGGAAGGGCGGCTGGTCCGCACCTGGCTGGGCCGCACCTGCCCACCCGCGGCCTCGTCGGCGGACCCGGCCGACGAGGCGGGCCTGCCCCGCGACCAGGAGGACGAGCCCACGTACGGCAGCACGGCCGGTGCCCGCGCCCGGGGCCGGTTCACCCGTAACTTCGTCGTCCAGGGCAGCGCCGCCGACTGGGCGGTGCTGATGCTCGCCGCGCTGCGGCAGTCGCTGGCCCGGGCGGGGCTCCGCGCGGAGCTGGTCTTCTTCCAGCACGACGAGGTCATCGTGCACTGCCCGGCCGAGGAGGTCCCCGAGGTGCGGGCGGCGATCGCCGCGGCAGGCGAGACGGCCGGGCGCGTCGCCTTCGGCGAGACGCCCGTGCGGTTCCCGCTCACGACGGCCGCCGTGGAGTGCTACGCGGACGCCAAGGACTCCCCGGACACCAAGGACTACGCCGACGCCAGCGCCTAGCCCCGGCCCCGGCCCCGGCCCGGCCCCGACGCCAGGACTGGCCCGGGCCCGACGCCAGGGACCAGCCCTGGGCCCGGCCCCAGGCACCCACCCCGGCCCCGGCCCAGGCACCAGCCCGCGGGCCCCGACGCCGGGTGGAGGGCCTCGCCCGACCGGCGCAGCAGCACAGGCGAGGCGCTCGGTGCGGCGAGGACGATGATCGCAGGGCCGCCGGGGGCGAGGGCCCGTCACGCCGCCCACGCAGGAGACCTGACATGACCATCAGCCTCGAGCGGTTGCGCCGCTGCACCATCGCCGTCGATCTCGGCGCCGCCAGGACCCGGGTCTATCTCAAGCGCACCGGGCTCATCGTCGACGAGCCGACCGTCGCCGCCGTGAACATCCGGACCGGGGGGCTGATCGGGGTGGGCGCGCTCGCCGAGCGGATGACCGGCCGGACCCCGCCTCACATCCGGGTCGTACGGCCCGTGGCCGGCGGCAGGGTCGTCGACATCGCCATGGCGCAGCGCATGTTGCGGTTCCTCGTGGGCAACAAGCTGCGCCGGGCCTGGCGGCGCAAGGCGCTGCCGAGCGCCGCCGTGTGCGTCCCGCACGACGCGGACCCGCTGGCGCAGCGCGCCGCCGTCGAGACACTGACCGGGCTCGGGGCCCGGCGGGTGGAGTTGGTCGACACCCTGCTCGCCGCGGCGGTGGGCTGCGGTCTGCCGGTCGAGCGGCCGGAGGCGACGATGATCGTGGTGTGCGGGGCCGCCACCACCCAGGTCGCGGTGTTGTCGCTGGGCTCGATCGTCGCCGCTGAGCGGGTGCCGGTCGGCGGGGAGACGATCGACCACGCCGTCGTCCAACACGTGCGCAACGAGCACGCGTTGATGCTGCCGAGCCAGGCCGTACACCCGCTGCACCTGGCGCTGGCCGGCGCCGGGCCGAGCGTGGACGACGCCGAGGTGCACGGCCGGGACGTGGCCACCGGCCTCGCCCGCTCGGTGCGGATCGACATCGAGGGCATCCGGGCCGTGGTCCGGACCCCGCTGACCGGGGTGCTCGACGCGGTCGGCGCGGTGCTCCGCCGCTGCCCGCCCGACCTGGTCGCCGACCTCGCGGAGCGCGGCATCATGCTGGCGGGCGGCAGCGCGGTGCTGCCCGGGTTCGACTCGCTCCTCCGGGAGGCGACGGGGATGCCCCTGCACATCGCCGACCGCCCCGACACCTGCGCGGTCGAGGGGCTGGGCGCGATGCTCGAGGGCAAGCTGCGACCCGTCGTCCTGGACCCGCTGGCCTCCTGAGGCGCCCCCGAACCCGAACCCGCACCCCCCTGAGGCGCCCCCGAACCCGAACCCGCACCCCCCTGAGGCGCCCCCGAACCCGAACCCGCACCCCCCTGAGGCGCCCCCGAACCCGAACCCGCACCCCCCTGAGGCGCCCCCGAACCCGAACCCCTGAGGCGGGTGTGACGGCTGGTGCGACATGGCGCCGTCCGCGATCACTTCAAGAATCTTTCGCCACGAGTTGAGCGGCGGTCCAGCCCCGTCCGTAGTGATGGAGGAAGAGGCCGTCCGGGCCACACAACCCCCGGCCCACATACCGGGAGTGTCTGCAGATGATGTCCAACTCGGGTTCCGTCCTGGAGGTTCTGGTGCGCGACGACGCCGCCGTGACCGATGCGCATCGGTCGAGATCCCAGCGCGGTACGCCGGACGAGGAGCTCATGCGCGCGCTCTACCAGGAGCACGCCGGGCCGCTGCTCGCCTTCGTACTGCGCCTGGTGGCGGGCGACCGGCACCGGGCCGAGGACGTCGTCCAGGAGACCCTCGTCCGCGCCTGGCGCAACGCGGACCAGCTCAGCAGGGCCACCGGCTCGATCCGGCCCTGGCTGGTCACCGTCGCCCGGCGGATCGTCATCGACGGGCACCGCAGCCGTCAGGCCCGCCCGCAGGAGGTCGATCCCTCCCCCCTGGAGCTCATGCCCGCCGAAGACGAGATCGATCGCGCGCTGCGGCTGATGACCCTCTCAGACGCGATGCACGACCTCAGCGACGCGCACCGGGAGGTGCTCGTCGAGACGTACTTCAAGGGCCGCACGGTCAACGAGGCGGCCCAGACGCTCGGCATACCCAGCGGGACCGTGCGGTCCCGGGTCTTCTACGCGCTGCGCTCCATGAAGCTCGCGCTCGAGGAGAGAGGAGTGACGGCATGACCGCGCAGGCGCACCACGCCGGGCACGACGCCGTCGGCGCGTACGTACTCGGCGTCCTCGACGACGCGGACGCCACGTACTTCGAGGAGCACCTGGCCGGTTGCGAGCAGTGCGGAGCCCGGCTCGACGAGCTGGCCGGGCTGGAACCCCTGCTGGCGGAGCTGGCCTCCGGCGTCCCCGGCGTCCACAGCGCCCCCGGCCGGCCCGGACTCACCCCCCACGTGCCGCGCTCCTTCACCGCCACCCCCAACGCCATCGAGACGCTCACCGCGCGCCCGGGCCCCGGCCTGCTGAACCGGATGGTCGGCGAGGTCGCCGCGGTCCGCCACCGCAGACGCCGCCGCACCCTCTACCTGGTGGCCGCGGCCGCCGTGCTGATCATCGGCGGGCCGCTCGGCGCGGTGGCCCTGACCTCGGACAACGGCTCGGGTACGAGCGTCACGGCCGCGTCGACCGCGAGCGCGGCCTTCGACCGGATGTCAACGAAGGCCGAGGCCACCGACCCGGACACCAAGGTGAGCGCCACGATCGCCATGGAAGACAAGAAGTGGGGCACCGACGCCGTCCTGCGGCTGAAGAACGTCAAGGGCCCCCTCACCTGCAGCCTGGTCATGATCTCCCACAGCGGCCAGGAGCAGGTCATGACCAACTGGTCGGTGCCTCCGCAGGGGTACGGGATCGCGAACAGCCCCGACGAGACCGCCCGCGCGCCCCTCTTCGCTCAGGGCGGCGCGTCCGAGAAGATGGCCGGCATCGACCACTTCGAGATCCGCACGCTCGACGGGAAGGTCCTGGTCTCCGTGAAGCTGTGAGCACAGCGCTCACACCCGCCTCCGCCCGCGACCTGATCTCCCCGGCCTCCCCGGCCTCCCGGACCCCCGGCCTCCCGGGCCCCTCGATCCCACCACTCGGACAGCCGATCGTGGCGTGCGCTGACGTGCGGGCGGTGTTACACAGAGTGTGACAGTCGTCACCGCGTCCCGGGGGGTCAGGATCCGAGGAGGCACCCGTGGCTGACCCGGACCCCCGTCAACAGCGCAAGTTCGCCCAGTACGTGCTGCCCGAGGTGGAAGTGCTGCTGCGGGTGGCGATGTCACTGACCGCGCAGCCCGCCGACGCGGAGGACCTCGTGCAGGACACCTTGCTGCGGGCCTACCGGGCGGTCGGCCGGTTCGACGGCCGGCATCCGCGGGCCTGGCTGCTGACGATCATGCGGCACGCGGAGGTGAGCCGGCGCCGGCAGCGCCGGCCGCATCTGCTCGACGACCCGGACACCGAATTCGACCGGCTCGCGTCCGCCCCGGGCGCGACCCCCGAGGAGCTGGTGGTCGACACGGCCTTCGACGAGGCCGTGGACGCCGCCTTCACGGCGCTGCCGCTGCGCGACCAGCAGGTGGTGCGGCTGGTGCACGTGGACGGGCTGTCGTACGCGGAGGCGGCGCGGGTGCTGGGCGTCCCCAAGGGGACGGTGATGAGCAGGCTGCACCGGGCGCGCAACCGGATCCGGGATCGTTTGGTGGCCGCCGGCCCCGCCGGAACCATCGACCCCGCCGGAACCGCCGGACCGCAGGGACAGCCGGGACAGACGGGGCGGTCAGGTCAGCTGGGACCCGCGGGGCGGCCGGGTCAGCCGGGACAGGCAGGGCAGCCGGGACCCCAAGGACAGCGAGGTGGGGCATGAGCAGGTGGTGGATGTGGTGGCGGAGCGCCGAGCGCCGCTGGGCCAGGGATTGCCCCGAGGACGACGCGGAGCTCCAGTCGTACCTGGACGGTGAGCTGGACGCGCCGGCCTCGCGCCGGATCCGGGCCCACGTGGCGCGGTGCCACCGCTGTGCCGGGGAGCTGGCCGCGTATCAGCGCGTCACCAACGCGCTGGCCTCCCGCCGGGCCCGGGAGGGCCTGGACGAAGCGGCGCTCGGGCGGCTGCGCGACCTCGCGGGCTCCCTCGCGGACCCCGAGCGCAGCCGGTCCGAGGATCGGAGCCGCGCCGGGGACCGGCCCGGGGACCGAGCGCTGCCG
Source organism: Streptomyces sparsogenes subsp. cuspidosporus (assembly GCF_039532705.1). Taxonomy (NCBI): domain Bacteria; kingdom Bacillati; phylum Actinomycetota; class Actinomycetes; order Kitasatosporales; family Streptomycetaceae; genus Streptomyces; species Streptomyces sparsogenes. The sequence goes on from NZ_BAAASD010000013.1 coordinate 111,947, forward strand.
CAGGAACGGAACGGTCCCCCGCCGGAACGGGCTGATCTGCCGCAGGAGCGGGCCGAACGCGAGCCGAGTCCCCTTCCTGGCCTGGAGGACGCGCCCCTGCCACCCGGGGAGCCGGACGCCAGCGAGAGCGCGGTCCCCAAAGCGGGAGGGTGATGTCGCGCAGCAGTACGAGGACGATGAGGCAGGCGCCGGCCGCCAGCGCGGCGTCGGCGAGATTGAACACCGGGCCGCGGGGCGACACCATGACCCAGTCGATGACCGCGCCCCGCAGCGGCCCGGGGTGGCGTACGGCCCGGTCGGCGCCGTTGCCCAGCGCTCCCCCGGCGATCAGCCCGAGCGCCAGCGCCCGGGCCCGGCTGCGGACCCGCAGCCCCGCGCCCACGGCGGCCAGCGTGGCGAGCGCCCCGGCGAGCGTGATGAGGACGATCAGCAGCGGCCGGCCACGCGCCAGGCCGAAGGCCACCCCGGTGTTGCGTACCAGCAGGGTGCGTACCGGCCCGAACTGGTCCTGCGGCCCCGCCGTGCCGCCGAGGGCCGCCACCGCCCAGGCCTTGCTCACCTGGTCGGCCACCGCGACCGCGAGGGCGGCCAGCGGGAAGAGTACGCGGCCGGTGCGCTGCTGGGGCTTCATCGTCGGCCTCCTCGCGCCGTGGGGGCCGATGCGGAAAGCGGGCCCGGAGAGGAAACCCGGCGGGGTGACGTGTCGCTTCCCGATGGGCCGCCTTTTCGGGCACGGGTTTGGGCGCGGGGTTGGGCGGGGGTCCGGGCACGGGGTAGACCGGGCGTTTGGGCGCGGGTTCGGCGCGGTTTCGGCGTGGGTTTGGGCGCGGGTGCTTTTGCGGGGGTACGACGGAGGGCCCGCAGGCGTCGTTGCCTGCGGGCCCTCGCTGTCCACCGCCGGGGTCCGGCGGCCGTACCGTCGGGGTTACTCCGACGTCTTCCCCTTGGCCGGCAGAAGCGGCGCCTGGTACTTGGACAGCATCTTCATCTTGTTCTTGTCGACCGACTTCCAGTCGTTCTTCAGGACACCACCGGTGTCACCCGAGTTCGGGTTCAGGGACCAGTAGGTGTAGCTGATCTGGTTCTTCTTGAGGTAGTCCATCAGGGCGTTCTGCCAGACGGCCTCGGAGCTCTTGCCCGCGGTCTTGCGGCCACCGAACTCGCCGAGCAGCACCGGAGCGATGTTGTCCTGCTTGATGTAGGCCCAGTGCTTCTTCCAGATGGCCGGCATGTTCTTCGGGAAGTCCTTGGCCATGAACCAGTTCTGGTTGTAGACGCCCGGGCCGTAGTCGTGCGCGGAGTACACGACCTTGTTGGACTCCTTCAGCTTGACCGGGTACTTCTTGACGCCCTGGAGGTCGCCGCCCCACCAGAACTGCTCGTCGCCGTGACGGTCGGTGCCCTCGACGAAGATCAGCCAGTTCTTGTTGACGGAGTGGATGGCGTTACCGGCCTTCTCGGCCGCCAGGCGCCAGTCGGTCTTCGGGTTGCCGTCGCCCCACGTGGCCTGGCCACGCGGCTCATTGTGCAGGTCGGCGCCGATCACCCGGGGGTTGTCCTTGTAGCGCTTGGCCAGCTGCTTCCAGTCGTCCAGCCACTGCTTCTCGGTGAGGTTCTGCGAGTACCACAGCTCGCTCTGCCCGTACTGGTCCGGACGGTGCTGGTCCAGGATCACCATCATGCCGCGGTCCGTGGCACCCTTGACGATCTTGTCCATGATCTGCTGGCCGGTGAGGCCCTTGAGGTCCGGGTTCTGCTTGTAGTCGATCCCGTTGGGCTTGCTCTTGGCAGCGAAGATCTCGTTGGAGTACGGGAGCCGGATCGTGTTGAAGCCGTTGTGCGCGATCTGGTCGAGCATGCTCTTCCAGTTACGGGCCCACAGGCCATGCGGCGCGAAGCTTCCGGTCTCCATGCCGAACCAGTTGATACCGGTCAGGACCACCTTGTGGCCCTTGGAGTCCACGATGTCACTCCCCTTCGTGGACAGCGGACCGTCGACGGCCGCGGCCTTGCCGTTCGAGGCGGACAGGGCGGAGGAGCCGTTCGAAGCGGACGAGGAAGCGGGCTCGGAATTCACAGCGAAGGCGGTCACGGTGCCACCGACGGCGGCGGCCACGACAACTCCGGCCGCGATACCGACACGCAGGCGGTAGGAACGCCGGCCACGCTTCGACTCGGTGGTCTCGGAAACGGTCGGGACGTTGTTGTCCATGGGGGAATTCATGCGGTGAGACTCCTGAGGAAATCGGGTATGGCTGTTTTCGGGACGCTGGGGGTGTTCGTCGGAGATTCCAGACATTCCGTTCGCGGGTCGGAGACTGCGGTCAGCCGGACAAGCCGCGCGCGCGGAAGGAGATCTGCGATCAGCAGGTCGAGACGGAGCGATTTCCAACTCGACTTGTCCACGTCGATGAGCACCACATCCGGCTGGCTTCGCTCGGCCAGTGAAATTGCTTCACGTACCGATCTGGCGACGCCGGCCAGTTCCAGTCCGGGCGTCTCGGACACAAGGTCGGCGAGTGCGCTCGAAACCAGATGGTGGTGCTCCACGACGAGAACTCTTTTCATCGGTGGAGCTCCTTCGTGGCGGCTTTCCCTTTCGCTCAACGACATTAGGGAGTGCACCGAACCCGAATCACCGTACGCCTGACTGAAATCTCGCTACCTCAATTGCGGGAATTGCGGGCACGCCAAACGGCCGAATTCCGCCTACCTCAATCGAGGTAGGCGGAATTCGACCGTTTTGGTGACTCTATGTCCTGATTTGGCGGCCGGTTTCGCTTCGATGAGCGCTCATTCGGTCACTCATGGTGACTGACGGAGGCCGCAAAAACCCCCGCCGAGGGGGTCGGCGGGGGTTCAGGGAGGAGTCGAGGGAGTCGAAGCAGAGAGCCGGAGGGGCGGGCGGAGGGACGGAACGGGGGACTGGGCGAGGGGGAGAAGCCGGAGGCCCGGGCGCTCAGCGGGTGAGCCGGAAGGCGTAGCCCGGGACGAAGAGCCCGGCCGTCGCGGCGCAGCCGTCGGCCTGCCCCGGTTGCTTGATCCACAGATACGCGTCGATGCCGGGGATCCCCGTACGAGCGGTGGGCGGCGTGCCCAGCCGGCGCCCCGGCGGATCGCAGAACCGGTGGTCATGGGTGGGCCCGGCGCCGTTGCGGCTGGTGTCGATCACCGCCCCCAGCCGGGGGCGGCCCAGCGTCCTGAGGAGGGCCAGGGCATAGCGGACCTCGTCGCGCGTGGCGTTGAAGTTGGAGACGTTGAGGGCGATGCCGTCCCCGTACCGGTCGATCCCCGCCCGCCTGAGCCGCTCGGCCATGACCGGCGCGGGCTGCCAGCGGGAGTTTCCGGCGTCGTAGTAGATGCGGGCGTGCGGGGCCTGCCGCCGCAGCGTGCGCGCGGCGTCGGAGAGGGCGGAGAACCGCTCCGCCTGCTGCCGCCGCTTGAGGCAGGTCAGATGCGCGAGGGCGTCCGGTTCCAGGATCACGACGGCGCGCGAGGTGCCGATCCCCCGGGCGAAGCCGCCGATCCACTGCCGGTATCCCGACAGGTCCCCCATCCCCCCGGAGCTGTGCTTCCCGCAGTCGCGCTGCGGGATGGCGTACGCGACGAGCACCGGCAGCCGCCCGCGGGCGCGGGCCGCCCGCACCACCCGGCGCACCTCGGCCTCGGCGCGGCCCTGGTCGGTGTCCGTGAACCAGGCGGCCTGCGGCTCGTCGGCGATCCGCTCGCGGATGACCGCCGCCCGGCGGTCGCGGGGATGGTCGCGCACCCACTGCGCCGCGGGGTTGTCGGGGTCGGCGTAGAACCGGGTCGTGGCCGGGAAGTACGGCTTGGCCAGGCGAAGGGCGGAATCGTCGGCGGGCCGGCCCAGGGGCGGGTGCAGCGAGGTGGCCGCCGTCACGAACTCGGCCATCAGGGCCAGGGCCAGCAGGTGGACGAGACCCCTGCCCCACCACCGCGGAGACCCGCGCCCCGGCCGCCGCCCCCGGCGCTCCCGCGAAGGTCGCCCTCTCAGCCGTTCCATGAGCCCCCGCCGTCCGGGGGTCCGCTCGTTCACGTCGGGTCCGCCGTTCAGTGGCTGTCGGAGTTGTCGGACGGCGGCTTCCGGCGGCTGATCAGGAAGACCGCGATGGCGGCCAGCACGGCCAGGGCTGCCGCCACCGCCCCTATCGCCACCAGCGCCGAGCCCTCCTCGGACCGGGCCGCGGAGTGTTTGTGGTCCGGCTTGGCCGGGGTCCGCGCGGAGCCGGGTGGGTCGGTGGAGGCGGGCGGCGCGGCGCGGTCGGCCAGCGCCCTGGCCGGGGCGATCAGCCCGAAGCCGTAGCGCGGGTCGCGCCCCGCCGACCCCTTGCGGTCGGCCGTGTCGATCAGCTTCTGCACGACCTGGCCCGCGGTCCAGTGGGGGTGCTCGGAGCGCACCAGCGCCGCGCCGGCCGCGACCCACGGCGCGGCGTAGGCGGTGCCCTCGCCCGTCCAGTAGTCGCTGTTCGGGGCGGTGGTCAGGATGGAGACGCCGGGCGCGGCCAGGGTGACGGCCCCGCCGTGGTGCGAGTCGGTCCACACGGCGCCCTTCTTGTCGGTCGCCACGACGGACACCACGCCGGGGTAGGCGGCGGGGTAGGTGGGGCGGTTGCCGTCCTTGCCGTTGTCGCCGGCGCCCGCGACGACCACGGCGTCCTGGGCGACCGCGTAGCCGACCGCCGAGCGCAGCGCGGCGTTCGGCTTCTTGAAGGACACCGCCACATCGATGACCCCGGCCCCGCGGCTCACCGCGTGCCGGATGGCCTTGGCCGTGGCGTCGGCCAGCGGTTTCTCGCCCTCGTACACCCCGAGCGGCAGCACCCGGGCCTTGGGCGCCAGCCCCAGCAGGCCGTTGCCCCGGTAGTTGCGGCCGGTGCCCACGATGATCCCGGCCGCGTGGGTGGCCTGCTCGTTCGCGAGCCCCTCGTCCCGGGTGCCGGTGCCGCTGGGGCCGTCCCCGAAGTCCTTGCCGGCCAGCACCCTTCCGCGAAGGTCCGGATGGGCGGCGTCGACGCCGGTGCCGATGACCGCGACGGTCACCCCGGCGCCCTTGCTGATTTTCCATGCCTTCTTGGCCTGCAGAGCGTTCAGCGCCCATTCGGAATGGTGCATCGCTCCGGAGTCGGAATCCCGGGAGGGGTCCTCGGAAAGTCGCCCGGAAAGCCGCCCGGAGAGACCTCCGGAAACGCCGACCGCCGCCGATGGGGCGAGCGAGAACGCCATCAGTGCGACGACGGCCCCGGCCCGGGCGGCGAATGAGCGGTGCGAGATCACATGGCCTGACATTACGTCACCTACCTTCATCGCGTGGGGACGCGAGGCCGTCGGCAGACGCCTGGCCGTTTCATCTTCTGCGGGCCCCCGCGGTGTGGACACCCGCGAGCGGGGGACCGGCCGCCCCCCTTTTCGGGGGACCGGTGCCAGGTCCCGTCCCCGCGCCTCCCCAAAACGGGGGAGAAAGCCGGTCCACCGAAGGTGGAGTCCACCCTCCCCCGAAGGCGTGATGTCCTCGGAAATCCGGCGGCGCACTCTTGGACTGACATCGACGAACGAGCCCCTCCGTAGGGAGTCGCGATGCAGCGTTTCGGAACGTTCAGCGATCGCACCAGCGACCCGAGCGAACGGGTGGACAACCCCGGGAAGTCGAAAAGACGGTTCTTTCGAAGGCTCTCGTTGAGCGGCCCGCTGGCCGCGCTGAGCGGTCTGGTCCTGCGGTTCGCGGTGGTCGGCGTGGGCGGCGTGCTGGTGAACTCGGCAGCCCTCTTCGCGCTGTACCACTGGGCGCACTGGCCGCTGCTGGTCGCCTCCCCGGTCGCCGTGGAGCTCGCCGTGGTGAACAACTACGTGTTCAACGACCGGTGGACCTTCGCCGTGGGTGCTCCGTCCTTCCGGCGGTTCCTGAAATTCAATGTGTCCGTGCTGGGCGGGCTCGCGGTCAATGTCCTGGTCGTCTGGCTGCTGGAACGCTGGGGCTTCCATCTGCTGCTGGCCAATTGCCTCGGCATAGCCGCCGCGTTCGCCGCCAATTTCGCCGCGAGCGCGGGCTGGGTCTGGGGGAGGCGGGGCCGATGACAACCATTGTCTATCTGTGCCTCGTCCTGATCTCGGTGCTGCTCACCATTCAGTCGGCCCATGTGCTCTACCTGATGCTCTACACCTGGGACCGGTCGGACGCCGCACGCAAGGCGAGGGCCCCGGACACCTTTGTCGCGCCGCGGCTTTCGTTCAGCGTACTGCTGCCCGCCCGGCACGAGGAGGACGTCATCCAGACCACCATCGACCGAGTGGTGCGGGCCGACTATCCGGCGCAACTGCTGGAGGTCTTCGTGATCTGTTCGCAGGACGACACCGGCACGATCAAAAAGGCGGAAGAGAAAATCGCCGAGCTGGAGCGGGAAGGTCTGCACAACGTCGAGGTCGTGGTGTTCGACGACAAGCCCGTCAACAAACCCCACGGGCTCAATGTGGCCCTGCCGCACACCACCCACAAGGTGGTGACGATCTTCGACGCGGAGGACGACATCCATCCGGAGATATTCCGGCTGGTCAACACCGTCATGCTCAAGGAGCGGGTGAAGGTGGTGCAGGCGGGCGTCCAGCTGATGAACTTCGACTCCAACTGGTACTCCACGCTCAACGTCCTGGAGTACTTCTTCTGGTTCAAGAGCCGACTGCACTACCACGCGCACTACGGGTCCATTCCGCTCGGCGGCAACACCGTCTTCTTCGCGCGCGAACTGCTGGTCCGGCTCGGCGGCTGGGACGAACACAACCTCACCGAGGACGCGGACCTGGGCCTGCGGGTGTCGGCCAGCGGCGAGCGGGTGCGCGTGGTCTACGACGACCGCTATGTGACCAAGGAGGAGACGCCGCCGACGCTGGGCCACTTCATCCGGCAGCGCACCCGGTGGAGCCAGGGGTTCATGCAGACCCTGAAGAAGGGCACCTGGAAACAGATGCCCACGCGCAAACAGCGGTGGCTCGCCTTCTACGTCCTCGCGTTCCCGCGCGGCCAGGCCCTGCTCGGCCTGTATCTGCCGATCTCCCTGGGGATGATCCTGATCCTCAAGGTGCCGGTGCTGATCGCGCTCTTCTCCTATCTGCCCGTCCTGCTGCTGTGCGCGCACTTCCTGGTGGCCGTGGTCGGACTGTACGAGTTCACCGACGCCCATGGGCTCGAGGCCACACCGGCGACGGTCGTGAAGATGGCCGTCGCCTGGTTCCCCTTCCAGATGGTCCTCGCCTACGCCGCGGTGCGCGCCATGCGGCGGGAGCTGCTCGGCCGGCACGACTGGGAGAAGACCCAGCACGTGGGCGCCCACCGGGCCCGTACCGAGGAGGCGGACTCCCGTGTCGCATGACCCCACCCCCCAGCGGCCCCCGCGCCCCGAGCCGGCCTCACGGCCCGAGCGGCCCCTGCGGCCGCGCTCCGAACGGCCCGAACGGCCCGAACGCTCCGAACGGCCCGAACGCTCCGAACGGTTCGTACACCCGGAACGACGCCCGCGGCCCCGCCCCGAGCGGGCCGACCGGCCCCAGCGGCCCGACCGCCCCGACCGACCCGACCGGCCCCCGCGCCCCGAGCAGGCCGAACGCCCCCAGCGCCCCCAGCGCCCGGTCGCGGTCGCGGAACCCCCGCGGCGCCCCCGGCGGCGCCGCCCGCCCCGGCTGTCCGTCGAGCGCGGGATCTTCCCCAAGCTGGGCCGCAACGGCCGGCTGGCGCTGCTCTTCTCCGTGCTCACCGGGCTGCTCAGCCACGGCTACCACCTGTTCCGTTACCCGCTGTACCTCACCGACGAGGGCATCTACATGCAGCGGGCCTGGTCGCTGGTCCGGGAGACCAGGCTGTCCCCGTACACCTACGACTACGACCACGCCCCGGCGGGCTGGATCACGCTGGCGGGCTGGGCGTTCCCGCTGCCGAAGCAGTTCGAGACCTTCGGCAACGCGATCAACACCGGCCGGTTCCTGATGCTGCTGGTCCACCTCGGCGCGGTCGTGTTGCTCTTCGAGGTCACCCGGAGGCTGTCCGGCAGCGTGCTGGCCGCCACCATCGCCGCGTTCTTCTTCAACCTCTCGCCGATCGCCGTCTACTACCAGCGCCAGGTGCTGCTGGACAACCTGATGATGTTCTGGCTGCTGCTGGCCCTGTACGCCCTGCTGCGCCGCGAGACCACGATCAGATCCGCGTTCGCCGGCGGGGCCGCCCTGGGGATCGCGCTGATCACCAAGGAGAACGCGCTCTTCTTCGCCCCGACCTTCATGTATCTGCTGTATCGGAGGATCCAGGGCTCCCCGAGCCACCGGTTCACCCGCACGCTGTGGCCATTCGCCGCCGCGGCGCCGGTCGGCGCGTATGTCACCTACGCCCTGCTCAAGAACGAGCTGATGCCCAGCGGCCTCGACTTCGACCTGGCCAACCCGCCGGCGGACCACGTCTCGCTGCTCTACACCCTGTGGTGGCAGATCCACCGGAGTCAGGGCAGCCTGCTCAACCACCACGGCCTGCTGTACACCAGCTGGCTGCCCCGGGACGCGTTCCTGCTGCTGGCCGGGATGGCCGCCATGGTCATCAGCCTGTGGTGGGGAATGCGGAAAAAGCGGCGGGATCTGGGGTTCTTCGTCGCCGGGACGCTGGCCTTCGGATATTCCTTCTACCTGCTGCGCGGCAGCGTGGTGCTGGACTTCTACATCACCCCGCTGATTCCGATATTCGCCATGAATATCGGCATGGTCGCGGACCGACTGCTGAAGCGGCCGGCGCTGCGCAGGCTGCTCGGGCGGATGAGTTCCAAGGTGCGGATCGCGGTGCCCGCGATGCTCGGCGTACTGCTGCTGGCCTCGCCCTCCACCGGATATCTCCTGACCGTCAACACCGAGGGCCGCGTCGCGGTCGCCGACCAGTACCAGTCCAAGCTGGCCCTGACCCATATGCAGCAGGCACAGATCGCCTGGGTGCGCAAGCACGTCTCGCCCAAGGCGCGCATCATCATGGACGACGACATGTGGGGTGAATTGCATGACGTGCACCCGTTCTATCCGTACGCGCATTCCCACTGGAACGCCTCGTCCGACCCCGCCCTGCGGGACAAGCTCTTCCGCAAGAGATGGCAGAACGTCGACTACATCATCATGTCCAACAAGATGCGCAATTCGATTCACCGCAACAACGGCGACGGCCGGGAGAACTGGATCCTGGCGGCGCTACGGAATTCGGAAAGGGTATGGGCGGACATCCGGGGCGGCATCAGGCTGGAAATCTATCGGGTGAACAAATAGCCCGCCGGAAGAGGAGGTGAAGGCCATGCCCGAGTACGAGGACTACGACGACTACGACGAGCGCGACGAGTACGACACCCGCAGGGCAGACGAGGACTACGGGGACGACACGTACGACGACCGCAGGACATACAGCGACTCCGACGACGACTTCTTCGGCGACGACCTCGACGACTTCGACGAGTCCGGGGAATCCGAAGACTTCGACGAGTCCGACGACTACGGGGAGCCCGCGAGGAGGCGTACGCCGGGGTCCCACAAGTCCCACAAGGCCCGCAAGACCCACAAGGTCACCGGTGCCCCCACTGGCTCCGGAGGATCCGGAGGCTCCGGGGAGGAGCCGAGCGCCCCCGCCGGCGGGAAGCGGAAGCGGTTCACCTGGAAGACGATCCTGCTGACCATCGTGGCCTGCGCGCTCGTCGGCTCCCTGGTCCAGATGGTCGCGCGCGGCGGTTTCGGGGGCTCCCTCGGCACGAGCGGCGGCGGAGGCGGCCACAAGAAGAGCCCCGCCCAGGAGCAGGAGGTCCGCCCGTCGACGAAGCCCAAGACCATCAGGCTGGGCAACCAGCGGGTGCCGCAGACCTCCGGGCCGATCATCGTGATCAACCCGGGTCTGGTCGCCCCCGGCGGCAAGGCGTCCGTCGAAGGCGGCGGCTTCGAGCCCAAGAGCACGGTGGACCTGCTCCTGAAGACGAAGCGGTCGGACACCAAGGGCCGCGCCATCCGGACGGTCCGCACGGACAAGCACGGCTCGCTCTACACGAACTTCACCATGCCGGAGTCGCTGGGCGGCAAGCCCGGCACGCTGGTCGCCCAGCAGCGCGGCGGCGGCCGGTCGGCCGAGGCGGAGCTGATCAGCGGCGGTGCGATAGGCACCGCGAGGATCAACAAGACGGTCGGCAGGCCGGGCGACGTGGTCTCGATCAGCGCCCGCGGCTTCAAGCCGGGCGAGCAGATCAACGTCTTCTGGGGGCGGACCACCGGCACCCCCGTCGCCCGGCTGCGCACCGACAGCTCGGGCGGGGTGGGCCGCGCCGACATCAGGGTGGGCGTCGCCCCGACGGGCCAGAGCACGCTGGTGCTGGTGGGACAGCAGAGCAAGACCACGGCCACCGCGCCGTTCCAGATGCTCAGCCTGTACCCGGCGATCAAGTCCTCCCCGTACGCGCTGAAGGCCGGGCAGCGGATCAGGCTGTCGGGGAACCGCTTCGCGCCGAACGAGCGGGTGCTGGTCTACATCAACGCCACCAGCGGCCTCCCCGCCTTCACCACGCAGGCCAACTCCTTCGGCCAGCTCCGGGACGTGGCGTTCGACGTGCCGTTCGGGCTGAAGGGCAGGCAGAGCCTCACCGCGATCGGCGACCAGAGCCGGGCCGTGACCCGCTCGGGCTTCACCGTGCTGCCGTACTCCCCCAGCGCCGAGCCCAGCACCTTCGGCGGCAAGGCGGGCACCACGCTCAGCTTCTACTGCGCCGGGTTCGCACCCAACGAGACGGTGACCGTCTACGCCGGGAACGGCAGTGTCGCCGGGCGGAAGATCGCCACCTTCCAGGTGGACGGCCGGGGCAAGGCGGCGGCCGTGGGCTCGTACCGGATCACTCCGGCCGACGAGGGCGGCGTGTCCTTCAAGCTCATCGGCTCCAAGAGCGGCGGGGTCGCCAAGGCCGGCATCAACTACTCACAGGGCCAGGGGCACTAGTCAGGTGCTGGTCAGGCCCGCTCACGGCCGCCGGGGGGCGGCCGGGGACGGCTCACAGGTAAGCCCGGTGTTCCATAGTTGTACCATGCATGTCCTGGAGTGTCCTATGAGTGTTATTTTCGGCCCGAATTCTCGAAGAGTCCTACAATTCCTGACCCACATCGAGGACCTCTCCCCGGAGGAGATCGACCGCGTGGCCGATCTGTGGAAGCAGACCTCCAGCCAGACCCGCGCCGAGGGCTGGGCTGAAGTCCACCGCACCACGTCCGACGAGGAGCGGTACCGGATCCTGGTCGCCGCCTCCGTGGCGCGCCGGGCCGCCCTGGACGCGGCGCGCGCGCACCAGCGCCACGACTGGGCCTTCTGGGCCGCGGTGTGGGACGCCGCGGCGGCGGTCGCCGTGTGCGACCGCATCGGCAGCCACTACAACGTGCTGGTCGCTCCGCTGGCCGCCGTCATGCCCTCGCTGGCGCACTGCCGGCGTGACGAGCTGACCACCCCGGAGCTGCAGGGTGCCGTCCTCAAGGCACAGGGTGCCGTCCTCAAGGGAGGTGGAGGTTGATGCGCGACGACCGGATCCGAGTCGTGGTGGCCGATGACGACCCCGTGGTCCGGGAAGCACTCGCGGACCTGATCGACTCCCACCCGGACCTGGCCCTGGTGGGCCTGGCCGTCAACCACGAGCAGGCGGTCCGCGCCGCGGCCGAGCACCGCCCCCGCGTCGTGGTCATGGACGTCCACATGCCCAAGGGCGACGCACCGAGCAGCGTCCGCGCCATCCGGGAGCGGGTGCCCGGGGCCCGCGTGGTGGCCCTGTCGGCCCACGGCGACCGGGAGACCGTCCTCAACATGCTCACCGCCGGGGCCACGGGTTACCTGGTCAAGGGCACTCCCGCCGAGGAGATAACCGAGGCGATCACCCGGGCCGCCCGCGACCAGTTCAGCATGGCCGGAGAGCTGGTCGCCGACTGCACCGAGCCGCTGCGGCGGGCCGACCGCGCCTCCTGGCGGTTCGAGGAGCTGGTGGGCGGCCGACTCGAGGAGTCGTACCTGGAGCTGCTCGGCCACGCGCCGTGCGGCGTCCTGATCGTCGGCGCCCGCGGCCGGATCGAGTCCGCCAACGCGCACGCCCGGCATATGTTCGGCTACAGCTCGGCCGAGCTGCGCGACAAGCGGCTGCGCGACCTCGTCCCCGACCGCTACCGCACCGCCACCGAGCAGCTGGTCGGACGGCTGTTCACCGCCCCGTCCGCGATGACGGGCCGGCGCCGGGACGGCACCGAGTTCCCCGCCCAGTTCAGCGGCGGCCACCTCCAGGGCAGGCGGCCCCGGTGCGTGGTCTTCGTCGCGGACCTCAGCCGGCTCCGGGCGGCCGAGAGCCGGTTCCGGCAGCTCATCGAGTCCTCCCCGGACGCCATGGTGATCGTGGACTCCGCCGGGCGGATCCAGACGGCCAACCGCCGCACCGAGGCCCTCTTCGGCTACGACCGCGACCAGCTGATCGGCCGCGCGGTCGAGGCACTCCTCCCCGACCAGCCGCTGACCATCTCGCTGCGCGACTGGGCCGACTCCCCCGAGGAGCTCATGGGCCACAGCATGGAGCTGGTCGGGCGGCGCAGCGACGCCAAGCAGTTCCCGGCCGACGTCAGCGTCAGCCCGCTGCGCACCGAGGACGGGCTGCTGACCGTACTGACCATCAGGGACATCACCGAGGTGCAGCGCGCCCAGTTCGTCCTGGAGCGCAGCCTGGAGCTGCTGGAGGTCACCGACCGGGACCGCCAGGCGCTGCTCAGCCATCTCGTACACGCCCAGGAGGCGGAGCGCGGACGCATCGCCGCCGACATCCACGACGACACCATCCAGGTCATCACCGCCGCCAGCCTCCGGTTGCAGCAGCTGCGGCGGCGACTGCGCGACCCGGAGGAGCAGCGGGTGATGGAGAAGCTGGACGAGACCCTCAAGCTCTCGCTCAGCCGGCTGCGGCAGCTGATCTTCGACCTGCGGCCGTCCAGCCTGGAGCACGGCTGCCTGGCCGCGGCGCTGCGCGGCCTCCTGGAGCAGATACGGACCGAGACCGGCGTCGAATACCGGCTGGAGGACCGGATCGCGGCCAAGCCGCCGCCCGAGACCATGGCCCTGATCTACCGCACGGCGCAGGAAGCCCTGATGAACGTGCGCAAGCACGCGCGGGCGAAGACGGTCCATGTGCAACTGCTGGGGCTCGACGACGGCTGCCTGGTGCGGATCGTGGACGACGGCCAGGGCTACAACCCGCTCGAGGTGGAGTCCCGCCCCGGCCATCTGGGGCTGTCGCTCATCCAGGAGCGGGCGCAGATCGCGGGCGGCTGGTGCCGTATCGAGAGCGCGCCGGGGGCGGGCACGACGGTCGAGTTCTGGGTGCCGCTGGGCGACACCCCGGGCCACCGCCCGCTGCCCTTCGGGCCCGCCGACGCCTCGGACTATCCGGGCGGCGGGCTGGGCTCGCCCGGGTCGCTGGAGCCGCCCGGGTCGCTTGAACCGCCGGGGTCGCTGGAACCGCCGGGGTCTCTGGGCTCGCTGGAGGGGCTGGACCGCCCGGACCGCCCGGACCGCCCGGACCGCCCGGACGCGGACGGACTGGATGTGGACGGCCCGGAGGTGGAGGACACCCGACTGGAGGACCCCCGCCCGGACGACCCTCGCCTGGACCCTCAGCTGGAGGACCCCCGCCTGAACGGCCGGGATCTGGACGGCCGGGACCTGAACGACCCTGACCTGGACGGCCCGGACCTGGACGGCCCAGACCTGGACCACCCCGAGCTGGGCCGCCCGGAACTCCACCGTCCGGAAGGGGACACACAGCCGTGACCGCGCCGGCCGATCTCACCAAGGTGCTGATCGTCGAGGACCACCGGGTGGTGGCCGAGGGGCTGTGGGCGCTGCTCGCGGAGTACTCGGACCTGACCGTGGTGGGGTGGGCCGACTCGGTCGCGGAGGTCGTCCCCATGGCCAAGGAGCTGGGCCCCGACGTGGCGCTGGTCGACTTCCGCCTGCCCGACGGCACGGGAGCCGACGCGGCGGCCGCGATCCGGGCCAACGACCCCTCGACCGCCATCGTGATCCTGAGCGCGGACGCCAGCGACTCGGCGCTGCTGGCCGCGGTGGAGGCCGGGGCCTGCGGCTATCTGCTCAAGTCGGCGAGCGGCGACGAGATCGCCTCGGCCATCCGCTCGGCGGCCGAGGGCGAGACCCTCATCCCGGCCAGCACTCTCGTCGAGGTGCTGGCCCGGCACCGGGAGAGCGCGCGCTCCTCCGCCCAGCAGACCGAGCGGCTGGAGAGCCTGACCCCGCGCGAACAGGAGATCCTGACCCTGATGAGCCAGGGCCTGGACAACCGGGCGGTCGCGGAACGGCTGAGCATCAGCTACGCCACCGTACGCACGCATGTGCGCAAGATCCTGGAGAAGCTGGAGGTGCGGTCCCAGCTGGAGGCGGTCGCCAAGGCCGCCGACTGGGGCTTCCGCCACGTGGAGCCCGACTGAGGGCCGGCCAACGCCGACCGGCGGCCCCGCTGAGGGACCGCCGCCGACCGGCCGACTCCGCTGGGGGACAGCCCGCCGCCAACCCGCAGACTCCGCTGAGGAACGACCTCCGCCGACCGGCCCGTCGCCGACCGGCGGACTCCGCTGAGGAACGACCCGCCGCCAACCCGCAGACTCCGCTGAGGAACGACCTCTGCCGACCGGCCCGTCGCCGACCGGCGGACTCCGCTGAGGAACGACCCGCCGCCAACCCGCAGACTCCGCTGAGGAACGACCTCCGCCAACCCGCAGACTCCGTGAGGAACGACCCGCCGCCGACCGGCGGACTCCACTTAGGGGTGACAAAACCCCCACTCGGGGGAATTCCGGGCACGGTGCGGCGAGTTTCCTCCCCGTGCACCGCGGCCATCGGACCCTTCTGCTGACCGCCACCGCGAGCTACGCGGTGGTCGCGGCGGGCGTGCTCACCACCTCGCCCCTGGTCCGTCTCGACTGGCACGTGGCGATGTTCAAACCGTACAAGCAGTGGCCGTGCGCCCAGGGGCCGCTCGACGTCTTCGTCGTCGCGGGCCAGCGCGGCCCCACCGCCGTCGCGGCGCTGGCCTGGCTGGGCTGGCGCTCCTGGCGGACCGGGAGCGCGCGCCCGGTGCTCGTCCTCGGCACCGCCCTCGCCCTGCTCAACGCGAGCGTGGGCGCCGTCAAGCTCGGCGCGGGCCGCCTCGGCCCCCATTACGCGCACACCGTCGGTTCGGCCGAGCTGTTCCACGACGGGATGATCTTCCCTTCCGGCCACACCGCGAACGGGGTCGTCGTCTGGGGCACCCTCGCCTATCTCGCGGGCCGCCACCGCCGGGCGGCGCGGGTGGCGGCCGGGCTCATGGCCTTCGGGATCGGGCTCGCCACGGTCTATCTGGGCACCCACTGGGTCAGCGACGTGCTCGGCGGCTGGGCGGCCGGGGCCCTGGTGCTGCTGTCCCTGCCGCTGCTCGAGCCGTTCGTCGCCGCGGCGGAGCGGCGGCTCGGCCGGTTCGGACGGTTCGGACAGGGCGGAGGAGGCGGACAGGACGGACGGGGCGGGCAGGACGGACGGGGCGGGCGGCTGGGCGGGCCCGACCGGCTCGGGGCGCGCTCGCCCCCGGCGCGCCGCCCCCGCCCGTGTCCGACTCGTTCCGTGAGCAGGTGAGCCAAAGTGGCACTTCGAGTTCTGATCGCCGACGACCACGCGGTCGTCCGCCAGGGCCTGCGGATGATCCTCAGCCTCGACGACGACATCAAGGTGGTCGGCGAGACGACCAACGGCCGGGAAGCCGTACGACTGGCCCGGGAGCTGTGCCCCGACGTGGTCCTGATGGATCTGCTGATGCCCGTGATGGACGGGATCTCGGCCACCGCCGAGATCCGCCAGGACCTCCCCGAGGTGGAGGTCGTGGCGCTGACCAGCGCCCTCGACGACACCATGGTCATGGGCGCGGTCCGGGCGGGCGCGATCGGCTTTCTGCTGAAGAACGCCGAGGCCGACGAGTTGCGCAGCGCGGTCAAGGGCGCCGCCGTCGGCCGGATCCATGTCTCCCCGGACGCGACCTCCCGGCTGATGGGCCAGGTCAGGGCCCCGAGCGGGCCGGAGCAGCTGACCGAGCGGGAGGCCGAGGTCCTCACCATGCTCGCCCGGGGCAAGTCGAACAAGGAGATCGCGCGCGACCTGCGGATCGGGCAGCAGACGGTGAAGACGTACGTGAGCCACATCCTGACCAAGCTCGGGGTGCACAGCCGCACCCAGGCCGCGGTGTACGCCGTCCAGTCGGGCCTGGTGCCGGCCGGGGAGCTGACCACGCCCGAGCCCCTGGACGCGACGCGGGACCAGTGGTGGTCGGCGTGATCGGGATCCGCGGCACCCGGCGGCGGATACGCGAAGCCGTCACCCGGGCGAGGGACGACAGCCGGCGGCTGGCGGCCGCGCGGGACCAGGGCGCCCTGGACGAGCGGCGGCGGCTGTCCAGGGAGCTGCACGACTCCGTCTCCCAGGCGCTGTACGGCATCTCCCTGGGCGCGCGTACCGCCCGCGAGCTGCTGGACCGCGAGATCGACCGCGAGATCGACCGCGCCAGGGAACGCGGGGAACGGGGCGGGGACCGGCGGGACGACACCACCGGCGTGGACGGACTCGTGGAACTGGCCGAGCCGATCGACTACATCCGGCAGCTCGCCGACACCGCGATCGCCGAGACCCGGGTCCTGCTGGGCCGGCTCAGACCCGAGACGCTGGAGGCCGAGGGCCTGGTCGCCGCCCTCGACCGCCACGTGGCGGCACTGCGCGACCGGTACGGCATCGCCGCCGAGGCGACGCTCGGCCCGGAGCCGGAGACGACGCCGGAGGCCAAACACGCCCTCTACCGCATCGCCCAGGAGTCCCTGCACAACGTCGCCAAGCACGCGGGCGCGCGGCATGTGCGCCTCCACCTGCTGAGCGGCCCGGGCACCGTCACCTTGACGGTCGCCGACGACGGCGTGGGCTTCGACTCGCGCGGGTCCTTCCCGGGCCGCCTGGGCCTGCTGTCCATGCGGGAACGGGCCCGGGAGGTGGGCGGCACGCTCAGCGTGGACAGCCGCCCGGGCCGGGGCAGCCGCGTCCGGGTCACCGTCCCCACGGCGCCCTGAACCCCCGGGCCCCGGCGGCATATGAGACATTTCCCCTGCTAGGTTGCTTGCTCCGCGCCGGCGCCGTCGGCAGCCCCCACGGCCCGCCCGCACGGCCCGCCCACCAGCAGCCCGCAGAACCGCCCGCAGAGCCAGCAGCCCGCAGAACCGCCCGCAGAGCCAGCAGCCCGCAGAACCGCCCGCAGAGCCATCCGAAGAGCCGCCCCCGAAGAGCCGCCCCCGAAGACAGGAGACCCGTCCGTGACCCTCCCCGGGCCCATGGGGCTGAGCATGCGGGACCGCGCGGCGGAGGCCGAGGTACGAGCCGGGCTGGCGGAGGTCGAGGCGGGCCTGCTGGCGGCCACGAAGAGCGACGTCCCGTTCATCACCGAGGCCGCCCAGCGCCTGGTGCGGGCGGGCGGCAAGCGGCTGCGGCCGCTGCTGGTGCTGCTGGCCGCGCGGTTCGGCGACCCGGAGGCGCCGGGCGTGGTGCCCTCGGCCGTCGTCGTCGAGCTGACGCACCTGGCGACGCTCCACCACGACGATGTGCTGGACGACGCGGAGGCGCGGCGCCGCACCCCCCGCACCGACGCCCACTGGGACAACTCGGTGGCGGTGCTCACCGGCGACTTCCTCTTCGCCCGCGCCTCGCACCTGCTGGCCGACCTGGGCCCGGAGGCCGTACGGATCCAGGCCGACGCCTTCCGGCAGTTGGTCACCGGCCAGATCCTGGAGACGGCCGGCCCCAGCGGCGACCGCGACCCGGTCGAGCACTATCTGGAGGTCCTCGCGGGCAGGACGGGCTCGCTGATCGCGGTCTCCGGGCGGCTGGGCGCGCTGGCGTCCGGCGCCGGTCCCGAGGTCGCCGGCGCACTCGCCCGCTACGGCGAACTGCTGGGCGTCGCCTGCCGTCTCGCCGAGGACGTACTGGACATCGCCGGCGCCGGCGGGGCCGGCGGCGTGCCGCGCGGGTGCCCGGGCACCACCCTGCGGGAGGGCTTCGCGACGCTGCCGCTCCTGTATCTGCGGGCGCGGGCCGAGGCGACCGGCTCCGACGAGGACCGGGAGCTGTGCGACCTGCTCACCACCGGGCGCGCGGACGAGCCGCGCTACGCGGACGCGCTGCGCCGGCTCCGCGCCCACCCCGCCCTGGACCTGGCCCGGGTGGCCGCGGCCCGCTACGCCGACCAGGCCCGCACGGCGCTGGCGCCGCTGCCCGCGGGCGCGGCCCGGGGGGCGCTGGAGGACCTGTGCGATCTCGTGACGCGCGGCCGCCCGGCCTCACTTCCCGCCTCACTCCCGGCCTCGCTCCCCGCCTCACCGCCGGCCTCGTCCCCCGCCTCACCCCCGCTGGTCGCCGCGGAGCAGCGACTCCCCGAACCGGCGCAGCCGTGAGACGGCGTCGGGGTCGGGCTCGATGCCCGGGGGCTCCGCGGCGGCCCGGCAGCGGCCCCCTTCGTCCCCCGCGCCATGAGCAAGCCGGGAACGACGCGCTCGACAGCGCCGCCGCCCACCCGGACCGAGGGCCCGGGCCCGCCGCGCGATCGTCACGATCGCCGACAGCCGTTTCCTTCGCTCCCTGATGCCCACAGCGAGGAAACCCGCCCGTCAGCGCCTCGTATTCCAGTCCCCCGGCGCCCGCCCGTGAGCGTTCGCCCGTCAGCGCCCGCCCGTCAGCGTCTGCGCTGCCCGGCGTAGAACATCGAGCCGCCGGTCACCGCGAACAGCCCGGCGGAGATCGCCAGCGTGAGGCCGGTCCGGCCCTCCTGGTCGGGCCCGTCCGGCAGCCGCGGCTCCAGGACCCCCATCGGGTCCTGGCGGAGCGTGACGCGCTGCCGGGGCTTGATGTGGTCGAAGCAGTTCTGCTGCTGCGATATCTCGTGCACGGCGTGGCCCCCGGTCGCCTCCTCCACCGTGCAGTACCGCTTGTCGTCACGCTCCTCGACCTTGGTGACCACGGCGGGCACCTTCTCCCCGAGGGTCTTCATGTAGAGCTCGTACAGCCCCGGCCCGGCGAACAGCGTCAGCGCGAACCCCCCGCACGACACGAGCACCGCCGCCCCCGCCCGGTGCCAGACCCCGCCCGCCACGGTGGCCGCGACGGCGAACGTCCCGAGCGCGAGCACGACTCCGACGTAGATACCCACCGACGGGAGCTGCGCCAGCCACGCGGCCACGGTGAACGCCAGCGGCACCGACAGGCCCCACACCAGCGAGTTGACCCACCGCCGCACCCTGGACGGAGCGGCCCCGGCCGCCTTCCCCTCGGTGACCACGACGGACTCGGGCGTTCCCATGCCTGCTCCCTGCTTCCCTCACGCCTGACGGTCAGCAAGCATGCCGCAGCCGCCCGAAACCCAGGACAGGGGCACCCTTTCGGGTACCCCTGTCCCTCCTGTCCCTAGGGGCTCAAGGGAGGAAGCTGCCGTACGGGCCGTTCAGCATCCCGTTCTTCTGGGCCTGGCTGAAGTGGCAGTTCGGGTAGTCGTAGAACGACGCGGACATTGGCATCCCGTCCGTGTACGTGGAGTCGGGCAGCCCGAGCGCATGACCCAGCTCATGCACCATGCCGCCGTACCACCGGTTCATGGCCCCGTTCGTACCAGCGGCCCCGTCGGCGTCATGCCCGCTGAGGATCACCCAGCCGCCCCCTCCACCCCCACCGGAGACGCCCTGCTTCTCGGCGCTGATCTCGCCCACGCACAGCCACCGCGAGTCCGGGGCGCGGAGCCCCAGTTTGGTCATCAACTCCCGCTGCATGTTGAAGACCACCCACCAGTACGGGTCGTCGCCGTTGGCGGTGTTCTCGTACCACGCCCGGTTGTGGTCGCCCGTGACCACTTCCACCGTCGGGTTGTTCAGCTTGAACGTCTTCCCGAGTTCCTGCCGATAGAAACGCTGCGACTCCTGCATCACGCGCGTGATGCCATCGGGGTACCGCTGATCGAACGCCACATCCGTGGGCCTGAGCCAGAGCACCCGCACCGTCCCGGCCGGCGGCGCGGCGGCCGCCTTCGCCCCCACCTTCGCCGCCGCCTCAGCGGTCCCCATGAACGCCCCGGAGCCCAACGCCGCCATCCCCGCCGCCGCGGATAGCACCGCGCGTCGGGTCATCCTGCATCGTTCCACCGGACACCCTCCTCGAAGGATCTGTACATGACAACACCAGTTAGCATCAACTGCCGAAATGGCGAACCGCGTTCGAGATACGGGAAAAGCCACAACCGCACCCACGACCCGAGCAGGCCGGCGGCAAGGCCGCGCCAGGGCAACGGAGGGGTTGGCCGGGGCTGCGGCGGGCAAGCCGAAAGGCCAGGTCACGGGCTCTGTGACCTGGCCTTTTCCGGAGCCGCCTGTAGGGGCCCGATGCGATCTGCCTGAGCCGGGCTTCCGGAGAGGCCCTCTGACCGGTATGACGTACTGTTTTCGACAGGGTAAGGCGGAGCCGCGCGCACTCTGTCCCCGTAGGTGGTCCCCGGCAGCTCATGCTCGGTCAGGAACCTGGTCGGGATGACACGAGAGTCAAGAAAGGCCACGACGCGGCTAAGCGGGAAGCACGCTACGCCGCCCGAGTGGACGGCCGTGGGGAAGTCCTGGTGGCGTCGCTGCCAGTTGTTGACGGCCGGCCGCTTCACCCCGGCCAGCCGCGCGATGTCGGCACCCGTAAGCAGTGGATCGGTGGTGTTCATGGCCGTCACGGTAGGTGGCGTGCTAGAACCTCAACAACTGCGCAGTGCACTGCGCAAGAAGTTCACATGGCACACAACAGAGTCGACAACCATCTGAAACGTGATTCGATCGACCCCTCTGACCTGCGTACTTCCCAGATCAAATACGCAAAGCAGTGGCCACGCTGCGTCGTTCACTGTTAACTAGTTTCCTCTACAAACGGAGCCAGGCCACCTGCGCATCCGGGGCTCCATGTTGGGCCAGGCAAGCTCGGTGCCGGCACGACGGCAAATGCCGAGCCACGGCGTTCAGCCGACTCGCTCGACCCACGGACTGCGCGCACGCTCCACGCCCATGCTCGCAGTTGGTTCCCATACGGCGCTCCACGGCCACCCTCACGACAGCGTCCACTCGCCTTGAGCGAGGCAGACGAGAGCAACCTGCGCGGTGCTGACACGGCAAGCCACACGGCGTCGGTCACTTCCCGTCGCACGAAGCAACCCGGACCACTCGACAGATCGCCTCCACCGGCGAGTAGTCCACGTCAGATGTGGTGCTGCTCTGCGTCTGCGTGATCGTCGCCGCGCTCACGGAGAGCACGTCCTGGTAGCGGAGCACCGAGGCGTACGGCCGAGGTGTGCCGGTTTTCCACCGCCCCGGAACCTGGATGCCCGCTGCGCTCTTGCATGACTGAACGTGGACAACTGTCGATCACGGCATTAGCGCGTTCCGCGACCTCGAAGGATTTCTGCGGCCCAGGCCCGAAGACCCTGACGCATGGCCTCGATCTGCTCCTTTCCAATTCCGTAGACCTCGTACTCCCGGTCCGGCCAGCGATCGACCGCTTCGAGCGCCTGGGCGAAGTAACCTTGGTCAAAACCGTCATCGTGCTCCGCCGCCAACTCCAGTAGGCGGTCTGGGGAGTACCGGCCCGACACGAGCGCCGCGTGTACGTCCAAGTAGTCACGCGGCGCGGCGCGCCCGAACAGGGTGGTCACCTTGTTGGCCACCGCATCGTCCGGGTGCAGGACTGGTCCGATCTCCAGAAACGCCGGCGGCCGGGACCGCCAATCACAGCCCATCTCGATCTTCGCGTCGCGCCCTTGCTCATCCACGACGGACAGGCGGGCGAAGACATCGCCGCTGCAGTCAACTTCAACAGTCAATCCCGCTATGCGGTAGGCCTCGGTCACGGCAGCCACCGCCTCAGCGAACGCGGTTGGGTCGCCAACGTCGGTGAAGAGGTCGACATCATCCGAGAGACGTTCCAAGAACCCATGCGCCTGCACGGCATAACCGCCGGCCAGAACAAAGCCGTATTTGGCTGCCGCCTCGAGCCCAAGACGGGCGAGCCTGGCGTGCAAGGGGTCCATGCCCGTGATGTTACGCGGCGGCCTTCGCCAGGTCAGGGAACCGGCTCTCCCAGGCGCCCCGCACCCGTAGCGGGAGCCACAATCTCGGCCACGCCTCCGCGAGAAGCCGTGCGTTCAGGAATGTTCGCAAGTCCTCGATGTGCATGGCCTCGCGGATGACCGTTTCGTAGAGCATGCGGAGGTCAACGTCATCCGCCAGGTCATAGGATTTCTT
The DNA here is from genome assembly GCF_039532705.1 of Streptomyces sparsogenes subsp. cuspidosporus. Taxonomy (NCBI): domain Bacteria; kingdom Bacillati; phylum Actinomycetota; class Actinomycetes; order Kitasatosporales; family Streptomycetaceae; genus Streptomyces; species Streptomyces sparsogenes. The sequence goes on from NZ_BAAASD010000013.1 coordinate 134,357, forward strand.
GGGCGTCCAGTCCAACGCGGTCGGCAGCACAACGACCCCACCCGTCGGTCCGGCAAGCTCCGCAAGCGTCGCCGGGACCGTGTACGGCCGAATCTCGGCATACCGCACGCGTGTCTCCATGCGCCCAGTATGCCGATGGAAGCCCGCAGCAGGGAGTCCTCACGGCAAGGGAAGTCCATGGTCCAAGAGAAAAGGAAACCGCAGGTCAGAGACTCTGACCTGCGGTTTCCTCTCGGAGCCGCCTAAGGGAATCGAACCCTTGACCTACGCATTACGAGTGCGTCGCTCTGGCCGACTGAGCTAAGGCGGCATGCTGCCTGGCCAGGCTGGCATCAGCAGCGTCGCCAAGTCTACACAGTTTCGAGGGGTGCTCCGTACGGGGTTGACCGCGGCCCGGACGCGACCCGGGCGCGGAGTGTACGGGGAGCGTCGGCGCAGGTCAGGTGCAGCGCTTCTGGGGGGCTGGGGGTGTGCCGGTGAGGAGGTAGGTGTTGATGGCGGTGTCGACGCAGGCGCTGCCGCGGCCGTAGGCGGTGTGGCCGTCGCCGTCGTAGGTGAGGAGGGTGGCGGAGGTGAGCTGGGAGGCCAGGGAGCGGGCCCAGGTGTAGGGGGTGGCCGGGTCGCGGGTGGTGCCGACGACGAGGATGGGGGCGGCGCCCTTGGCGCGCAGGGGGTGGGGGGTGCCGGTCGGAGGGACGGGCCAGTAGGCGCAGTTCAGGGCGGCCCAGGCGAGGGCCTCACCGAAGACGGGGGACGCCTTCCGGAAGGCGGGGAGGGAGGCGCGGACGTCGGTGGGGGTACGGAAGGCGGGCGGGAGGTCCAGGCAGTTGACGGCGGGGTTGGCGTACATGAGGTTGGCGTACGAGCCGTCGGCGTCGCGCTCGTAGTAGAGGTCGGCGAGGGTGAGCAGGCCGCTGCCGTCGCCGCGCATGGCCGAGCGGAGGGCGGTGCGCAGCTGGGGCCAGGCGCCCTCGTCGTACAGGGCGGCGAGGACACCGGTGGTGGCCAGGGACTCGCCGAGGCGGCGGGGCTCGCCGGTGGGCAGGGGGTGGGTGTCCAGGTGGGTGAAGAAGGCGGTGAGCCGCTCGCGGGCCCGGGCGACGTCCTGGGTGCCCAGGGGGCAGCCGGCGCGGCGGACGCAGTCCTCGGCGAAGGCGGTGAAGGCGGTCTCGAAGCCGGCGGTCTGGTCGCGGTTGATCCGCTCGGAGGACAGCGCCGGGTCGAGCGCCCCGTCGAGGACCAGGCGGCCGACGCGGTGGGGGAAGAGGTCGGCGTAGGTCGCGCCGAGGAACGTGCCGTACGAGGCGCCGACGTAGGTGAGCTTGCGGTCGCCCAGGACCGCCCGCAGCAGGTCCATGTCGCGCGCCGCCTCCACGGTCGAGACATGGCCGAGGATGCCGCCCGAGCGGGTCGCGCAGCCGCGCGCGAAATTCTTGTACGAGGCGACCAGGCGACGCGTCTCGGCGGGCGCGTCGGGGGTCAGGTCCGTCTGGGTGAAGGCGTCCATCTGCTTGTCACCCAGACAGGTGACGGGCTCGCTGGCGGCCACCCCGCGCGGGTCCATGGCCACCATGTCGTAGCGCGCGCGGATCCGGGACGGGTAGCCGATGCCCGCGTAGGACTGCAGGTAGTCGATTGCTGAGCCGCCCGGGCCGCCGGGGTTGACCATGAGGGAGCCGAGCCGCTCGCCGGGGCCGGTGGCCTTCTTGCGGGACACCGCGAGGCTCACGTCGCGGCCGTCGGCGGGCCGGGCGTAGTCCAGCGGGGCCTTCAGCGTGGCGCACTCGAAGCCCGCGCCGCCGCCACACTCGTGCCAGGCGAGCTTCTGCAGGTAGTACGGGGTGAGGGCGGTGCGGGCCGCCGCCTTCGTCGATGCCGGGGTGCGGGGCGAGGCGGCGCCGGAGGTGCAGCCGGAGAGCAGCAGGGCGAGGGCGGCGAGCGCGGCGCCGATGGCGCGGAACGAGCTGCGGCTGATGTCCATCGGCGATCCTCGGTCGAGTCGGATATGCGGAGCGTATCCGGATCGGCGCTTTCTGCGTCCGCCTGTGGATACGCCACCACGCCTGTGGACCACGTCTGTGGACAGGCGGCGCCCGTACGGGTGATCGCGGGCGCCGGGAGGGGGCTCAGCCCGCGCGCAGCGCCATGGTCATCGCCTCGACCGCCAGCAGCGGAGCCACATTGCGGTCCAGCGCCTCACGGCAGGCCCTGACCGCCTCTATCCGGCGCAGCGTCCGCTCCGGCTTGGAGCCGGCCGCGATCCGCTCCAGCGCGCCCTGGACATCGGTGTTGGCGAGGGCCGTGCGCGAGCCGAACTGGAGCGCGAGCACGTCCCGGTAGAAGCCCGCCAGGTCGGTCAGGGCGAGGTCGAGGCTGTCGCGCTGGGTACGGGTGGCCCGGCGCTTCTGGCGGTCCTGGAGCTCCTTCATGGCCCCGGCGGTGCCGCGCGGCAGCCGTCCGCCCGTCCCGGCGGCGGCCCCGAGCGCGGCGCGCAGCTCCTCGGTCTCCTTGGCGTCGGTCTCCTCGGCGACCTGCTTGGCGTCCTCGGCGGCCGCGTCGATCAGCTCCTGGGCGGCCTTGAGGCAGCCGCCCACGTCGTCGATCCGGAGGGGGAGCTTCAGCACCGCCGCGCGGCGCGCCCGCGCCCGCTCGTCGGTGGCCAGCCGGCGGGCCCGGTCGATATGGCCCTGGGTGGCGCGGGCGGCGGAGGCGGCGAGCTCGGGCTCGATGCCGTCCCGGCGGACGAGGAGGTCCGCGACGGCGTCCACCGGCGGGGTGCGGAGGGTCAGCAGCCGGCAGCGGGACCGGATGGTGGGCAGCACGTCCTCAAGGGAGGGCGCGCACAGCAGCCACACCGTGCGCGGGGCGGGCTCCTCGACGGCCTTGAGCAGCACGTTTCCCGCGCCCTCGGTCAGGCGGTCGGCGTCCTCCAGGACGATCACCTGCCATCGGCCGCCGGCGGGCGAGAGCTGGGCGCGGCGGACGAGGTCGCGGGTCTCCTTCACGCCGATGCTCAGCAGGTCCGTACGCACCACCTCGACGTCGGCGTGGGTCCCGACCAGGGTGGTGTGGCAGCCCTCGCAGAAGCCGCAGCCGGGGGCGCCGCCGAGCGCCCGGTCGGGGCTGACGCACTGCAGCGCGGCGGCGAAGGCGCGGGCGGCGGCGGCCCGGCCGGAGCCGGGCGGGCCGGTGAACAGCCAGGCGTGGGTCATCTTCGACGAGGCAGGCGAGGCAGGCGAGGCAGCCGAGACCGGCGAGGCAGCCGAGGCGTCGGCCGCGTCCCGCGAGGCGGGCCGGCCGCCGCCGGCCGCCTCCGCCGTGACCAGGGCGTCCGCGTCACGCGCGGCAGCGGTCAGCTGGCTCGCCACCCGGTCCTGTCCGACCAGGTCGTCCCACACCGCCATGACCGCCTCCGCCGTGCCCCGCCGTTCGTCCTCTCCGGCCTCCCATTGTGGGTCACCCCACCGACAGCGCCGACCAGCACGACCGGCGCGGGGTCACCGGCGCCGCCGGCCCCCGTCCTCGTCGTCGTGCGGGCCCAGCAGTTCGTCGGCCAGCGTCGGCAGGTCGTCCAGCGGGGTCTCCTCCGCCCACTCCGGGCGGCGCCGCTGCCGGGAGCGGCGCGGCTCGGGCTCGGCCTGCCGGGGCGGCCCGCCCTCGCCGAACTGCGGGAGCTCGCGGGTGCGCTCGTTGCCCTCCGCGCCGCCTTGCGACTCCTCCGGCCGGAACAGCCACGGCGGCACCCGGTCGGCCGGGTCGGCGGACCGGTGGTCGCCGGGCCGGTCGTCGCGCACGGGCGGCAGCACGGCCGTCTCGTCGGCCGCGCCCGCCGGCGGGACGGGCGGCTTGGGCAGGACGGCCGTCTCCTCGGCGTCCGGGCCTTCCTGGGGCCGTACGGGCGGCAGTACGGCCGTCTCGTCGGCGTCGGGGGAACCACCGCCGGGGCGGGCGACCCGGGGGTCGACGCGCGGCGTCTGGACGGTGTCCGTCGAGTCCGCGTCACCGGACGTGGCGCCGGTCGTGGCGCCGGTCGCGTCGTCGGCCGGGGCGGAGGCCGGGGGCGGCACCGAGGCGGGGGTCCCGACGGCCGGGGTCTCGATCGTCGGCGCGTCGGCACCCACGGGCGGGGCGGCGGGAGGGACGGGCGGCGCGGCGGGAGGCGCGGGCGGGGTGGCCGGGGCGGGCGGCGTGCTCGCGGGGCCGGAGGTCGCCGCCTCCGCCGCCAGCCGCGCCTGCTCGGCCCGCAGCAGGGCCTCCTCGGCCTGGCGCTGCTTCTCCAGGCGGCGCTCCTCCGCCTCGGCCCGCAGCCGGGCCTCCTCCTCGGCCTGGCGGCGGCGCCGCTCCTCCTCGGCGGCGCGGGCGCGGTCCTCGGCCTCGATGCGCTTGCGCTCCTCCTCGGCGCGCCGACGGGCGTCCTCGGCCCGCTTGCGAGCCTCCTCCGCCTGCCGCTCGGCCTCGCGCTGCCGGGCCTCCTCCAGCTCGCGGCGCTTGCGCTCCTCCTCCTCGGCGCGCGCCTTGGCGAGCGCTTCCTGCCGCTCGCGCTCCAGCCGCTCCTCCTCCGCCTTGCGGCGGGCGTCCTCCTCGGCCTTGCGGCGCGCCTCTTCCTCGGCCTTGCGGCGCGCCTCCTCCTGGGCCTTCACCTCCGCCTCGGACAGCGGCAGCATCCGGTCCAGGCGGTGGCGGACGGCGGCGGTGACGGCCTCCGGCAGCTGGCCGGCGTCCACGACGAGGTAGCGGGCCGGGTCGGCCGCCGCGAGGGTCAGGAATCCGGCCCGTACCCGCTGGTGGAACTCGGCGGGCTCGGACTCGAGCCGGTCCGGGGCCTCGGTGAAGCGCTCCCGCGCGGTCTCCGGCGAGACGTCCAGCAGCACCGTCAGGTGCGGCACGAGGCCGCCGGTGGCCCAGCGCGAGATACGGGCGATCTCGGTGGGGGCGAGGTCGCGGCCGGCGCCCTGGTAGGCGACGGAGGAGTCGATGTAGCGGTCCGAGATGACGACGGCGCCGCGCTCCAGCGCCGGGCGGACCACCGTGTCGACGTGCTCGGCGCGGTCGGCCGCGTACAGCAGCGCCTCCGCGCGGTGCGAGATCCCGGCGGAGGACACGTCCAGCAGGATGGAGCGGAGCCGCTTGCCGATGGCGGTCGCGCCGGGCTCCCGGGTCACCACGACCTCGTGGCCCTTGGCCCTGATCCACTCCGCGAGCGCCTCGACCTGGGTGGTCTTGCCCGCCCCGTCGCCGCCTTCGACGACGATGAAGAAGCCGGTCGGGGCCGGGGCCTCCACGGGGTCGGCGCCGCGCAGCGCCTCGCGCAGGTCGTGCCGCAGCGGCACGCCCTGGCGGTCGTCGGTCTTGCCGAGGACGAGGGCGGCGACCGGCAGCAGCAGCGCGCCGACGAGCATCAGGGTGAAGGCCGCGCCGCCGTGGGCGAAGACGAAGTCGCCGCTGCCCAGCCGGTGCGGCCCGATCACGGCGGCCAGCAGCGGGGCGGCGACCGCGCCGAGCCCGACCAGGACGCGGACGACGGCGTGCAGGTGCTCGGTCGTACGGGCCCGGCGGGAGTCCTCGCTCTCCTGGTCGAGCAGGGTGTGGCCGATGTTGGCGGCGACCCCCGCCGAGACCCCCGCGACCACGGCGATCAGCATCACGGTCGTGGTGTCGTGGACCAGGCCCGCGACCAGCAGCGCGAGGCCGGTCAGGGCGATCGCCAGCGCGAGCAGGCGGCGCCGCGACAGGCCGGGCAGGACCTTGGGGGCCCAGCGGATGCCGACGGCCGGGCCGCCGGTGAGGGCCAGCACGAGCAGCGAGAAGCCGACCGGCCCGCCGCCGAGGTCGACCGCCTGGAGGGCGGCCACGCCGACGGCGGCGGCGATCGCGGCCGCGACGGCGCCGCAGGCCAGGACCAGCAGCGGGACGGCGCCGGTGCGGCCCTTGTCGGGGCCGGAGCCCGACGCGGCACGCGGGCGGCGCAGCCCCTCGAGCGGGGAGCGCGCGCGGGGGGCCTGCGCCCCGGGCAGCTCGACGAAGTACAGGATCGACAGGGAGGCGGAGAAGAGCCCCGCGCCCAGGTACGAGCCCAGGGCCGCCTGGTGGAGGTCGAACCACGCGACGCCGGTGGCCAGCAGCCGGGCGACCAGCATGGCGGCGAGCAGCGCGGCCGCGGCGAGGGGCAGCGCCACGAAGCCCGTACGGAGCCACAGCCGGCGCAGCGCGTCGAGGTGGTCCGGCAGCGGGCGGACGGCCGCGCCCTCGGCGGGCGGGGCCGGGAGCAGCCCGGGCGCGGCGCCGTCCTTGGCCACGGTCCACAGCCGCTCGGCGACGCCGACGACGAAGGTGGTGATGAGCAGCCAGGCGACGGCGTCGTCGGGGGTCCAGTCGATCCACAGCGGGGCGACGACGAGCAGCGCCAGCCGCACCGCGTCCGCGCCGATCATGGTCCAGCGGCGGTCCAGCGGGCCCGGCGGCCCGACCAGCGCGGACAGCGGGCCGAGCAGCACCGCCCCGAACAGCAGCGTCGCCAGGAGCCGCACGCCGAGGACCGCCGCGACGGCGAGCGCCGCGCCGCGGTAGCCGTCGCCGAAGGCGCCGGTGGTGACGGACGCCTGCAGCGACAGGAGGACGAGCACCAGGACGGCCAGCGCGTCCGCCGTGCCACCGACGAGGCCCGCGCTCCACAGGCGGCGCAGGGGCGGATGGCGCAGCAGGGCTCGTACGGCTCGCTCGCGGGAGTCCGCGGCAAGGGCGCCGGATGTGGGGGTCACGTCCGTAGGCTGCTCTCGCGTCATCCCGCCAGCCTATCCGGATCGCGTGAACCCACGGCCACCCGCCCGAACAAACGGGCGGGCGTCCGCGCGGTTCCGCCGGGTTCGCCCGGCCTCGGCCGCCCGGTTCAGTCGGTCTCGGCCGCCGGCTTGTCGGCCGCCTTGGCAGCCGTCGCCGTCTTCTTCGCCGCGGTCTTCTTGGCCGCGGTCGTCTTCTTGGCGGCGGTCTTCTTGGCGGTCGTGGTCTTCTTCGCCGCCGTCTTCTTGGCCGCCGTCTTCTTGGCCGTGGTGGTCTTCTTCGCCGCCTTCTTGGCGGTCTTCTTGGCCGGGCCCTTGGCACGCTTCTCGGCGAGCAGCTCGAAGCCGCGCTCCGGGGTGATCGTCTCGACGTCGTCGTCGCGGCGCAGGGTCGCGTTGGTCTCGCCGTCGGTGACGTACGGGCCGAAGCGGCCGTCCTTGACCACGACCGGCCGCTCGCTGACCGGGTCGGTGCCCAGCTCCTTCAGCGGCGGCTTGGCCGCGGCCCGGCCGCGCTGCTTGGGCTGCGCGTAGATCGCGAGCGCCTCGTCGAGCGTGATCGTGAAGAGCTGCTCCTCGCTGTCGAGCGACCGCGAGTCCGTGCCCTTCTTCAGGTACGGGCCGTAGCGGCCGTTCTGCGCGGTGATCTCGACGCCCTCGGGGTCGGTGCCGACCACGCGCGGCAGCGACATCAGCCGCAGCGCGTCCTCGAGGGTGACCGTGTCGAGCGACATCGACTTGAAGAGCGAGGCGGTGCGCGGCTTGACCGCGTTCTTGCCGGTCTTCGGGGTGTCCTCGGGGAGCACCTCGGTGACGTACGGGCCGTAGCGGCCGGCCTTGGCGACGATCTTGCGGCCGGTCTCCGGGTCCGTGCCGAGCTCGAAGTCGCCGCTCGGCTTGGCGAGCAGTTCCTCCGCGTAGGCGACGGTCAGCTCGTCCGGCGGCAGGTCGTCGGGGACGTCGGCCCGCTGCCCGGTCTCGCCCTCGGCCTCGGTCACCCGCTGGACGTACGGGCCGTAGCGGCCGACCCGCAGCACGATCCCGTCGCCCACCGGGAAGGAGGAGATCTCCCGGGCGTCGATCGCGCCGAGGTCGGTGACCAGGTCCTTCAGGCCGCCGAGGTGGTCGCCGTCGCCGTTCCCGGCCTCGGCCGCGACTCCCACGGCGCCGGGCGCCGCGCCACCCTCGGCGCCGGGCGCGGTGGCGCTCTCGCCGAAGTAGAAGCGCTTGAGCCACGGCACCGCCTGGGCCTCGCCGCGCGCGATGCGGTCGAGGTCGTCCTCCATCTTGGCGGTGAAGTCGTAGTCGACCAGTCGGCCGAAGTGCTTCTCCAGCAGGTTGACGACGGCGAAGCTCAGGAAGGACGGGACCAGCGCGGTGCCCTTCTTGAAGACGTAGCCGCGGTCCAGGATGGTGCCGATGATCGAGGCGTAGGTCGAGGGGCGGCCGATCTCGCGCTCTTCGAGCTCCTTGACCAGCGAGGCCTCGGTGTAGCGGGCCGGGGGCTTGGTGGCGTGGCCGTCGGCGGTGATCTCCTCGGCGGCCAGCCGGTCGCCCTCGGCGACCTGCGGCAGGCGCCGCTCGCGGTCGTCGAGCTCGGCGTTCGGGTCGTCGGCGCCCTCCACGTAGGCCTTCATGAAGCCGTGGAAGGTGATCGTCTTGCCGGAGGCGGAGAACTCGGCGTCCCGGCCGTCGCTCGCCCGGCCGCCGATCTTGACGGTGACGGAGTTGCCGACCGCGTCCTTCATCTGGGAGGCGACGGTCCGCTTCCAGATCAGCTCGTACAGCCGGAACTGGTCGCCGGTCAGGCCGGTCTCCGCCGGGGTGCGGAAGCGGTCCCCGGAGGGACGGATGGCCTCGTGCGCCTCCTGGGCGTTCTTGACCTTGCCCGCGTAGGAGCGCGGCCTGTCCGGCAGGTAGTCGGCCCCGTACAGCTGGGTGACCTGCGCCCGGGCCGCCGCCACCGCCGTCTCGGACAGCGTGGTGGAGTCGGTACGCATATAGGTGATGAAGCCGTTCTCGTACAGCTTCTGCGCCACCTGCATGGTCGCCTTGGCGCCGAAGCCGAGCTTGCGGCTGGCCTCCTGCTGGAGGGTGGTGGTGCGGAACGGGGCGTACGGCGAGCGGCGGTACGGCTTGGACTCCACGGAGCGGACCGTGAAGGCGGCGCCCTCGAGGGCCACGGCCAGCCCGCGGGCCCCGGCCTCGTCCAGGTGGAGGACCTGGGCACCACCCTTGAGCTGCCCGGTCGAGGTGAAGTCGCGGCCCTGGGCGACCCGGCGGCCGTCGACGGCGGTCAGCCGGGCGCCGAAGGTGCCGGGGTCGCTGGTGTCACCGGCCCGGCCGGTCGCGAAGACGCCGGTCAGGTCCCAGTACTCGGCGGAGCGGAAGGCGATGCGCTCGCGCTCGCGCTCGACGACCAGGCGGGTGGCCACCGACTGGACGCGGCCCGCGGACAGACCGCGCATGACCTTCTTCCACAGGACCGGCGAGACCTCGTAGCCGTAGAGCCGGTCGAGGATGCGGCGGGTCTCCTGGGCGTCGACCAGCCGCTGGTTCAGCTCGCGCGGATTGGCGACGGCCGCGCGGATCGCGTCCTTGGTGATCTCGTGGAAGACCATCCGGCGGACCGGGACCTTGGGCTTGAGCACCTCCTGGAGGTGCCAGGCGATGGCCTCGCCCTCGCGGTCCTCATCGGTGGCCAGGAAGAGCTCGTCCGAATCGGCGAGCAGCTCCTTGAGCTTCCTGACCTGGCTCTTCTTGTCGGCGTTGACGACATAGACGGGCTGGAAGTCGTGTTCGACGTCCACTCCGAGGCGGCGTACCTCCCCGGTGTACTGGTCGGGCACCTCGGCCGCACCGTTCGGCAGGTCCCGGATGTGCCCGACGCTGGCTTCGACCACGTAGCCCGGGCCGAGATAGCCCTTGATCGTCTTCGCCTTGGCAGGCGACTCGACGATGACGAGTCGGCGGCCGCCCTGTGCGGTCTCGCTGGTCGGGGACAACTTTCGCTCTTCTCTCCGGTCGACGCTCGGTGAACGGGCACTGCTACGCGGGTTACGCGTCCACGCACACCACTACGGTGACGCTGCGGAGTGTGACGGTACCTCCCGGCCCCGTGTCAAACGGAAAAAGCCCGCAACGCCACTCGAACGGTAACCCGACAAGCGTCCTGTCTGCCGCCCGGACCGACACTCGGCGCCGCGCGGGGGCCCTGTCAGGCGTAAAGAAGGCACCAGATCCCGCCGCCCAGCGCGGCGGCGCCGAAGAGAACGGAGAGGACCGCCGAAGCGACCGGGCTCACATCGTGCGCGACCGGCGCGCGCAGCCGCGTTCGCGCCGCTGTCCAGAGCAGCAGCGCGGCGCCGAACACGACGAATGCCGTACCGGCGAAGATCGCGGGTCCCCTCTCCATGGGGAGAGCGTGGCACTCTCGGAAGGCGTCCGCGCGAACCCCGGGTGAACAGCGCGTCACCCACTGCTCCGGCTCTTCCGGCCATGATCACGCTCCGGCCTGGCAACTTCTTGCCATCCGGGTGGTGCGTGCGGCGCGGCGCGCGCTCCGGCGCACAACCCCTCGTCGTCTTCTACCCGGTCTCCTCCCGCTCGTCCACCGGCCACAGGAAGCCCTGCTCGACCAGCAGCCGGATCGATTCCGGCGTGCGGTCCCGCAGCACCACCGGGTCCTCCCCGAGGAGCTGGGCGATCGCGTCCAGGATGCGGCCCGCGCTCAGCGTGCCGTCGCACACCCCCGCGAAGCCCGCGCCGACCGTGTCCACCTTCGTCGCGCGCCGCATGCCCCGGTTCTGACGGAGCACCACATGCTCCGGATCCTCCGCGCCCGGCAGTCCCACCTGCTCCTGGACCACCTCGTCGGCCAGCCGGAAGCGGGCCGCCAGCAGCGCCGCGTCGTCGTGGGTGCGCAGGAAGTCCTGCCGCCGGAAATGGGCCATGACCGCGTCGCCCAGCGGCTGCTCCACGGGGTGGGGCCACTCCTCCGCGGTCACCGCCGGGCGGTCGGCCCCGGATTTGCGCAGGGTGATCCAGCCGAACCCGACGGCCCTGGTCTTGCGGGCCTCGAACTCGTCCAGCCAGGCGTCGTACCGCACGGCGTACTCGGCGGGCCCGGCGAGGTGGGCCCCGGCGTCCCGCAGCCACAGCTCGGCGTACTGCGTGATGTCCTGCACCTCGCGCTGCACGATCCACGCGTCGCAGCCGCCCGGCACCCAGGAGGCGACCCGCTCGCGCCAGTCCTCCCCCTCCACGTGCTGCCAGTTGGCCAGCACCTGGCACCAGCCGCCGTCGGCGAGGTGGTCGGCGGACCGCTGGACGAGGGTGCGGCACAGGTCGTCGCCGGACATCCCGCCGTCCCGGTAGACGAGCCGGTCCCCCTCGGAGGAGGGCGGCGAGATCACGAAGGGCGGATTGGAGACGATCAGGTCGTACGTCTCGCCGGCGACCGGCTCGAAGAGCGAGCCCTCCCGCAGATCGGGCTCCGCCGCGCCGGACAGGGCGAGGGTGAGCCGGGCGATGCGCAGGGCCCGCGGGTTGGGGTCCGTCGCGGTGACGGACGTGGCGTGGCGGGCGGCGTGCAGCGCCTGGATGCCGGATCCGGTGCCCAGGTCGAGGGCGCGCTCCACCGGGGCGCGGACCGTGAGACCGGCGAGGGTGGTGGACGCCCCGCCGACCCCGAGGACGAGCCCGGAGCGGTCCACGCCGCCCGGCGCGCCGCCGGGCCCGCCGATACCCGCGGCTCCGCCGACCGCACAGCCCACGTCGGAGACGATCCACCAGTCCTCACCCCGCGGGCCGCCGTACGGGCGCACGTCCACGCTCGCGCGCACCTCGTCGCCGTCGCGCACCAGCCAGCCGTCGGCCAGGCAGTCCTCGACGGGCAGGGCCGCGGCCGCCCGGCCGAACGCCACCGGGCGCTGCAGCAGGAAGAGCCGCACCAGCGTCTCCAGCGGGCCGCCGCCCCGCGTGGCGCGCAGGGCCGGGACGGTCTCGCCGCGCGCCAGGGCGGCGTAGGCGGGCGCGCCGAGCAGGTCCAGCAGGCCATCGGCGGTGAAGTCGGCGGCCAGCAGCGCGCCGCGCAGGCGGTCGACGCGCTCGGGGCCGGCGGGGCTGGGGAGGCGGTGCGTACTCACTCCCCCATTGTCGGGGGAACCACTGACAGCGGGCCCCTCGGGGAGCGACCAGCAGCGTACGGCGGCGGGGTTGTTTATGGGCGGGGGTTACGAGGGCGAGGCGGTGCTGGTGCCCTTGGGCTTCTGGCAGCCGGGCTGCTTGGCCATCGCCTTGCCGACCTTGCCCTCCTGCAACTTCTTCAGGGCCTGGTCCCCCGAGCTGCTGAGCTTGTTGAGCTGGTCGGCGATGTCATTGAGCCCCGCGGCGAACTTCGCCTTGTCCGAGGTGTCGAGCTTGTCGACGGCCGTCTGGAGGTCCTTGTACGCCTGGGAGGTCGAGTTCAGCTCCTTGACCGCCTGCTTCTGGATCTTCTCGCCGTTGTCGACAGGCGGGGGGCCCGCGTTCTGCACGGCCTTGCCGAGCGCCGCGTACGCCTCGGAGATGTCCTTGAACGCCTCGGAGTCCGTCTGCTGGAGCTTCTTGGAGTCCTGCTCGTCCGACGCCGCCTGGATCGAGGCGTTCGCGCTCTGGATCTTCTTCAGCTGTGGCTGCACCTCGTCGCAGACCGTCTTGGCCCAGTCGTTGGCCTCCTTGTCGCTTTCGCCCCCGCCGCCGCCGCAGCCGGTCAGCGCCACGACGAGTGCCGCACCGCCGGACAGTGCCGCCACAAGCTTCTTGTTCACCGGATTGGTCCCTTCCATGGCTCTTCTCGGCCCCGGAACATACACGGCCGAGCGGCCGGGGCCCTGGGTCGAGCGTCCCTTATGGATACTTCTGAAGCCATTTGAACCAAGCCAGGTGTGCTGTCCGCCTCATCGCGGCGCCGCACGCCGGAGCGGGCGCGGACCCACACGCCGAAGCGGGCGGGCAGGGTGCCGACGCACCCTGCCCGCCCGCCGGTCGCGGGGCTCGCTCCCCGCCGGCTCGCGGCTGACTCCCCGGGTCAGGACATCACCGCGGCGTCGGCTGACTTGGCCACCCGTTCCGAGTTGCCCTCGTCACCCACCGCGATGCCGCGCCGCTTCGACACGTACACGGCGACGATGATGACCACCAGGGCCAGCGCGGCGATCCCGGCCCGCACGCCCGGGCTGGCGTTGTCGCCGTAGGAGAACTTGACGACCGCCGGGGCGATCAGCAGCGCCACCAGGTTCATGACCTTCAGCAGCGGGTTGATCGCGGGGCCCGCCGTGTCCTTGAAGGGGTCGCCGACCGTGTCGCCGATCACTGTCGCCGCATGCGCCTCGCTTCCCTTACCGCCGTGGTGGCCGTCCTCCACCAGCTTCTTCGCGTTGTCCCACGCGCCGCCGGAGTTCGCGAGGAAGACCGCCATCAGGGTCCCGGTGCCGATCGCGCCGGCCAGGAACGAGCCGAGCGCACCGACCCCGAGGGTGAAGCCGACCGCGATCGGCGCCATCACGGCGAGCAGCCCGGGCGTGGCGAGCTCGCGCAGCGCGTCCTTCGTGCAGATGTCCACGACCCGCCCGTACTCGGGCTTCTCGCTGTAGTCCATGATCCCGGGCTTCTCGCGGAACTGCCGCCGCACCTCGAAGACCACCGAGCCCGCGGAGCGCGACACCGCGTTGATCGCCAGCCCCGAGAAGAGGAAGACGACGGCGGCGCCGAGCACCAGCCCGACGAGGTTGTTCGGCTGCGAGATGTCCAGGCTCAGGCCCGTCTTCCCGGCCACGGTCGTGTGCACATCACGGACCGCCTCGGCGATGGCGTCGCGGTACGAGCCGAAGAGCGCGGAGGCGGCGAGCACCGCCGTCGCGATGGCGATCCCCTTGGTGATCGCCTTGGTGGTGTTGCCGACCGCGTCGAGGTCCGTGAGCACCTGCGCGCCCGCGCCCTTCACATCGCCGGACATCTCGGCGATGCCCTGGGCGTTGTCGGAGACCGGGCCGAAGGTGTCCATCGCGACGATGACGCCCACGGTGGTGAGCAGCCCCGTGCCGGCCAGCGCCACCGCGAACAGCGCCAGCATGATCGAACTGCCGCCGAGCAGGAACGCCCCGTAGACGCTGAGGCCGATCAGCACGGCCGAGTACACCGCGGACTCCAGCCCGACCGAGATCCCGGCGAGCACCACGGTCGCGGGGCCGGTCAGGGACGTCTTGCCGATGTCCCGCACCGGCCGCCGAGTGGTCTCGGTGAAGTAGCCGGTGAGCTGCTGGATGAGCGCGGCGAGCACGATGCCGATGGCGACGGCGACGAGCGCCAGCACGCGCGGGTCCCCGCCGTGGCCGAGGATCTCCCGGTCGGTGACGCCGTGCAGGTCGGCGTAGCTGGACGGCAGATAGATGAAGACGGCCGCCGCCACCAGCGCCATCGAGATCACCGCGGAGATGAAGAAGCCGCGGTTGATGGCGGACATGCCGCTGCGGTCGGAACGCCGCGGGGCCACCGCGAAGATGCCGATCATGGCGGTGACCACGCCGATGGCCGGGACCAGCAGCGGGAACACCAAGCCCGAGTCGCCGAAGGCGGCCTTGCCGAGGATCAGCGCGGCGACCAGGGTCACCGCGTACGACTCGAACAGGTCCGCCGCCATGCCGGCGCAGTCCCCGACGTTGTCGCCGACGTTGTCCGCGATGGTCGCGGCGTTGCGCGGGTCGTCCTCGGGAATGCCCTTTTCCACCTTGCCGACGAGGTCGGCGCCGACGTCGGCGGCCTTGGTGAAGATGCCGCCGCCGACCCGCATGAACATGGCGATCAGGGCCGCGCCGAGGCCGAAGCCCTCGAGCACCTTGGGCGCGTCGGCCGCGTAGACCAGCACCACGCAGGACGCGCCGAGCAGGCCGAGACCGACGGTGAACATGCCGACCACACCGCCGGTGCGGAAAGCGATCTTCATGGCCTTGTGCGAGACGGCCGTCAGATCGACGCCCGCCGCGCCGGCGGCGGATGCCGGGCCGCCGGACGCGCCCGAGGACGGGTCGGCGCCCGGGGTGGAAGACGGGCCGCTTCCATTCACGGGAGTGGCCCCGGACGGCTTGTCGGGTGTGGCCTCACGGGCGGCCGCGGCGACCCGCACATTGCTGCGCACCGCGAGCCACATCCCGATATAGCCGGTGGCCGCGGAGAATCCGGCGCCGATCAGAAAGAACACCGATCGCCCGATGCGCTGCGTCCAGTTGTCCGCCGGCAACAGCATGAGCAGGAAGAACACCACGGCGGCGAATACGCCGAGAGTGCGCAGCTGCCGGGCCAGATAGGCATTCGCGCCTTCCTGGACCGCCGAGGCGATCTTCTTCATGGTGTCGGTGCCCTCGCCGGCCGCGAGTACTTGTCGTACCAGCGTCACCGCGACCGCGAGTGCCGCCACCGCGACCGCGGCGATCACCAGCACGATCACTCTGTTGTCGTCGGTCAGTTCTGCGGCGGCCAGGGTTGGGGGAAGGTCCAGTCGATGAGGGGTGAGTTGCCCCGCCATTCGTCCTCCTTGACGTTTGGCACATGGGCGCGCAGCAGTTCTGCGACCGCAGAAGAGCCGCCACGCTCAGGCGTCCTGAGCTCAAGATGTGGACGGATTGTAGGGAGCGCCACCAGATCAAAACAGGGCGCCGGAATAGGAATTCGCCTGCACCAGCGAAGATCAACAGGTTTCGGCCCCGGGAATTCCCTCGGATGAAGGAACGCGACTAAATCGCTGACGCATAGACAATGATCTCTATAAACGATCTCAGCGTCACATAAAACGATCTCAGCTCATATAAAAAGCCCTGCTCAGCGCATGGCCAGAGCAGGGCGGAGCGCCCTGCGCCGGCATCCGCTTCGGACCCCGGCGCGAGCTGTGGAGCTACGGCAGGAGGGACTGGTTACGGCAGGAGCGACTGGGGGGCGGTGGGCCAGCTCATCCGGATCCGGCCACCGGTGTCGCTCGTCGTCACCTCGACGTCGTCGACAAGCCCGCTGATGACCGCGAGCCCCATCTCGTCCTCACCCTCGGCCGCCGGCTCCTCGTCCACGTCGGGATGGGAGCCGGGCGTCAGCCCGGCGGTTGTCGGCGTCTCGTCGCCGACCTCGATGGAGAACTTCTTCTCCTCGTCGGTCAGGACCACCCGCACCGGGGCCTCCACCCCATGGCTCAGGTGCAGCCCGACCGCGCGCGTGCACGCCTCTCCGACCGCGAGCCTCACCTCGTCGAGCACGGCCTCGTCCACCCCGGCCCGACGCGCCACGGCCGCCGCCACCAGGCGTGCGGTTCTGACGTGCTCGGGCAGCGCGCTGAAGCGGAGTTCGACGGTGGCCATGCCATCCCCCTCGGGCGTATGGGCGTGCATCTCAGGGGCCGGGCGGACCCGCCCGGTGCCCCCTCGTTCTTCCGGTGGGACTGATCAGTCGGTCGCCGCTACGGCGTCGTCGACCGAGGTGTGGATCGGGAACACCTTGGTCAGACCGGTGATACGGAAGATCTTGAGAATGCGCTCCTGGTTGCAGACCAGGCGCAGCGAGCCCTCATGGGCACGCACTCGCTTGAGCCCACCGACGAGCACGCCGAGCCCGGTGGAGTCGAGGAAGTCGACGCCCTCCATGTCGACGACCAGGTGGTAGTTACCGTCGTTGACAAGCTCGACCAGCTGCTCGCGCAGCTTGGGCGCGGTGTATACATCAATCTCGCCACCGACCTCGACGACCGTGCGGTCGCCAACGGTCCGGGTCGACAGGGACAGGTCCACGGATCCTCCAGCACCTTGCATCGAGCGGTCGCCCCCCATGGATCGGCAGCCGCGATGGCATTCAATCACTTACCAGCAGGCGCGCACGACGCCTTGAGCCCATTGTCCGTCAGACCAGTGACAGACTCGGTGTCGATGGCCCACTACCAACTCCCGCGGCAGGCGGGCATACGCACCTCACCCCGCACCGTCCTCGGGCGGCTCACCACGGGGGCGGGCAGGGCTGCGCGCATCACTCATACGGAGCACTTGCCCCCGCGTCCGGGGACCCATGCCGATTGGCCTCACCAGATCCGGCCGGAAGTCGCGGGCGCCATCCAAGCGGCCGGAATCGAGCGCCCGTGGGCCCACCAGGCGCGTACGGCCGAACACGCGCTGCGAGGCGAATCGGTGGTCGTCGCCACGGGCACCGCCTCGGGCAAGTCCCTGGCCTATCTGGCCCCCGTCCTCAGCGCCCTTCTGGACGGCTCGGAGGAGCCCAGCGGGCGGGGCACGACCGCCCTGTACCTCTCCCCCACCAAGGCCCTGGCCGCGGACCAGCGGCGCGCGGTGGCCGACCTGGCGGCGCCGCTGGGCACCGGCATCCGGGCGGCGGTGTACGACGGGGACACCCCGGTCGAGGAGCGGGAGTGGGTCCGCCAGTACGCGAACTACGTGCTCACCAACCCCGACATGCTGCACCGCGGCATCCTGCCCGGCCACCCCAGGTGGTCCTCCTTCCTGCGCGCGCTGCGCTATGTCGTCGTCGACGAGTGCCACACCTACCGCGGCGTCTTCGGCTCCCATGTGGCCCAGGTGCTGCGCAGACTGCGCCGCGTCTGCGCCCGCTACGGCTCCTCCCCCGTCTTCCTGCTCGCCTCCGCCACCGCCGCCGACCCGGCCGTCGCGGCCTCCCGGCTGACCGGACTCCCCGTCGTCGAGATCACCGAGGACTCCTCGCCCCGGGGCGAGGTGGTCTTCGCCCTGTGGGAGCCGCCGCTGACCGAGCTGCACGGCGAGCAGGGCGCCCCGGTCCGCCGCACCGCCACCGCGGAGTCCGCGGACCTGCTCACCGACCTGGCCGTCCAGGGCGTCCGCACGGTCACCTTCGTACGCTCCCGGCGCGGCGCCGAGCTCATCGCCCTGATCGCCCAGGAGCGGCTCGCCGAGGTCGACCGGTCCCTGGCGGGCCGGGTCGCCGCCTACCGCGGCGGCTATCTCCCGGAGGAGCGCCGCGCCCTGGAGCGCGCCCTGCACTCCGGCGACCTCCTCGGGCTCGCCGCCACCACCGCCCTGGAGCTCGGCATGGACGTGGCCGGGCTGGACGCCGTCGTCCTCGCCGGATACCCGGGCACCCGCGCCTCCGTCTGGCAGCAGGCGGGACGGGCCGGGCGCGCCGGCCAGGGCGCGCTGGCGATCCTCGTCGCCCGGGACGACCCGCTGGACACCTACCTCGTCCACCACCCCGAGGCCCTCTTCCAGCAGCCGGTGGAGTCCACCGTGCTGGACCCGGACAATCCGTACGTCCTCGCGCCCCACCTCTGCGCCGCCGCCGCCGAGCTGCCGCTGACCGAGGCGGACCTGGAGCTCTTCGGCCCCGCCACCGACGAGCTGATGCCCCAGCTGGAACAGCGCAGACTGCTCCGCCGCCGGGCGACCGGCTGGCACTGGACCCGCCGTGAGCGCGCCGCCGACCTCACCGACATCCGCGGCGAGGGCGGGCGGCCGGTGCAGGTGGTGGAGGCGGCGACGGGGCGGCTGCTGGGCACCGTGGACGCCTCCGCCGCCCACGCCACCGTCCACGAGGGCGCCGTCCACCTCCACCAGGGCCGCAGCTACCTCGTCAAACAGCTCGACCTCGAGGACTCGGTCGCGCTCGTGGAGGAGGCCAGCCCGCCGTATTCGACCACCGCCCGCGACACGACGGCGATCTCCATCCTGGAGACCACCACCGAGGTCCCCTGGGGCGACGCCCGGCTGTGCTTCGGCTCGGTCGAGGTCACCAACCAGGTCGTCTCCTTCCTGCGCCGCAAACTGATCAGCGGTGAGGTCCTCGGCGAGTCCAGGCTCGACCTCCCGCCCCGCACGCTGCGCACCCGGGCCGTGTGGTGGACGGTCACCGACGACCAGCTGGAGGACGCCCGCGTCCCCCCGGAGGCCCTCGGCGGCGCCCTGCACGCCGCCGAGCACGCCTCCATCGGCATGCTGCCGCTGTTCGCGACCTGCGACCGCTGGGACATCGGCGGGGTCTCCGTCCCGCTGCACCCCGACACGCTCCTCCCGACCGTGTTCGTCTACGACGGCCACCCCGGCGGCGCGGGCTTCGCCGAGCGCGCCTTCCACACCGCCGCCCGCTGGCTCACGGCCACCCGCGAGGCGATCGCCGCCTGTGAGTGCGAGTCCGGCTGTCCGTCCTGCATCCAGTCGCCCAAGTGCGGCAACGGCAACGACCCGCTCGACAAGAAGGCCGCCATCCGCCTCCTGGCCACCCTCCTGGCCAAGGCCCCACCCCAGTCAGCCGACGCCTGACCACGGCGCCTCCCGAGGCGCCGCTCAGGGCGCGACGCTCAGCGGGTCGGGAGCCCGGCCCGGCCGGGTCCCGGTGGGGCGACGGGCTCTCCCGGGTCCGCTCCTGACGGGTCGGCGGCTGGCGGGTCTGCTCCTGACGGGTTCGCTGCTGTCGGGTTCGCTCCTGTCGGGTTCGCTGCTGTCGGGTTCGCTCCTGTCGGGTTCGCTGCTGTCGGGTTCGCTCCTGGGGGTCTGCTCCTGGAGGTCTGCTCCTGGAGGTCTGCTCCTGGAGGTCTGCTCCTGACGGGTCGGCGGCTGGCGGGTCCGCTCCTGCCGGGTCCGCTCCTGCCGGGTCCGCTCCTGAGCGCCCCCGCTCCTGACGGGTCCCCTCCTGACGGGTCCACGGGCGCGGCGCGGGCGCGGGCCTCGGGGGCGAACGGCCCGGCCCGGGCGGCCACCCTGAGATCGGCGACCGCGCCGCGCAGGGCGCACCTCACCACGCGGGTGCCCTGCGCGGCGGCCACCCGCCGGGCGAGGCCGCACGCCACTTCGGCACCCTCCAATCCGTGGTCGGCGGCCGCGAGCGCCGCGAGGTCCGCGGCCGCGCCCGCCCGGTGGCGGGCCACCATGATCTGTCCGGCCACGAGTACGGCCGCGAAGACCGCGCACAGCGCCGTGGCGGTCAGGGCGGTCCACACCGTCGCCGACCCGCGGTCTCCCCCGGCCCTCCTCACGGCATCGCCTCCTTCCCCGCCCCCGCCGCCCCCGCACGACCGGGCTCTTCCCCGGAGCGGCCGGGCCCTTCCCCGGGGCGGTCCGACGGCCGCTCTCCGGGGCCCACCGACTCCTCGGCGAGGGCGACCGCCTCGCCGCGCAGGCGCATCGCCAAGGGGCCGGGGCCGGGCGCCTGGGCCTCGACCCGCACCCGGACCAGGTCCCCTTCCCGCCGCAGCTCGACCCGGGCGCCGCGCGGTGCGGCCGAGCGGGCGGCGGCCAGCGCGGCCTCCCGCGGCTCCGACCGCGCGGCGGCGCGCGCTCCGGCGCGCGCCGCGTCCACACACCGCATCTGCGCGGAGGCTGCCATCAGGCCCCAGATCAGCATCAGCGCGAACACCCCCAGCACCGGCAGCGCGACAGCGGCCTCCGCCGTCACGAACCCCCGGTCGACCGGGTCGCCTGGACCGGACAGGCGGGCCGGGCCGGGCCGGTCGCCCGGGCTGGATCGGCCGGGCGGGCTGGATCGGCCGGGCGGGCCGAAGCGGACGGGCGAGCCGGGCTGGCCGGCCGCGTCAGAACTGCGCATCGAGTGCCTTTCCGATCACGGACCGCAGCGCGTCGTCCACCGTCCCGCCGGTCACCACCTTGTAGAGAACCGCGGCGAAGGCGCATGCCGCGATCGTTCCCATCGCGTACTCGGCGGTCGCCATCCCCGCGTCGGCGCGTGCCCTCGCCGCCGCGTACCGCCGCAAACACCACCGCATCACCATTTCTGCCTCCCCAATCGATGTCGCGTCCCGAGTCGTGAATCCCATGCCGTCCCGCGCCTGCGGCGATCCCGTGCCGGTGACGGCCGTGCTTGTCGCTGCCGGGCGGTCCCTCAGCCACCGCGCGTCAGCCCGGCCGCGAGCCCGAGCATCACCGGCACCACCCCGATCAGCAGAAATCCGGGCAGGTAGCAGGCCCCCAGCGGGGCGGTGGCCAGCACGGTCGCGCGCTGCACCCGGGTGTCCGCCTGTCTCGCCTGTTCGGCCCGGCTGTCGGCGGCCAGCCGGGAGACGGGCTCCACCGCCGGCGCGCCCGTCGTCCCGGCGCGCTCAAGAGCGCGCGCCAGGCCTTGCGCTCCGGGCAGTGCGGCTATGCGCCCCCAAGCGGCGGCCGGTTCGCCTCCGAGCCGCAGCTCCGCCGCGGCCTGGGCGAGCCGCTCGCCGACCGGACCGCCGAGCGACCGCCCCACCGCCTCCGCCGCCTTCCGCGGGCCGGCTCCGGCCGCCAGGCAGGCGGTGAGCAGATCGGCGGCCAGCGGAAGCTGACGCGCCGCGCCGTCCTTCGCGCGCTGCTCCGACCGCTCGCCGTCGGCCGCCCGACGGTGCCGCAGCCACCGCCTCACCCCGTATCCGGCAGCGAGCCCCAGCGCCCAACCCAGCGGGCCCTCGACCAGGACGACGCAGGTGAGCAGGGCCCCGGCCGCCGAAGCCCAGTCCCGCACCGCGTCGGCCGCTCCTTCGGCGCGCCACCTCTCCCGCAGCCCAGGGCAACGCCCCTCCCGCCGGGGCTCCGGCAGCAGCGCGGCGAGCCGACGCCGGGCGGTCCGTACCCGGCGGGCCTCCGTCACCGCTCCCACGACGGACACGGCGGCGACCGAGAGGGCCATCGTGATCCACAGGCTGTGGACAACCTCAGGCGCCATGAGCCCGGTGTCCTTCCCGGCCGGCGGCCGCCCGGATCACCCGCGCGGTCCAGGCGTAGCCGGCCCACTCCAGCAGACAGCCCGCCAGCAGACAGCCCAGCCCGGCCGGGGTGTGCAGCAGCACCCGCAGCGGGTCCGCTCCCAGCGCGGTGCCCATCAGCAGCCCGATGGCGGGCAACAGCGCCAGGACGACGGCCGTGGCCCGGGGGCCAGCCAGCTGGGAGCGCAGCTTCTGCCGCTGGTCCCGCTCGGCTCGCAGCGCCCCCGCGACCCGGTCGAGCCCGGCCGCGAGGCCCGCTCCCTCGTCGACCGCGACCTGCCAGCAGGCCGCGACCCCAATGAGCCCCTCCGCGCCCGGCGACCGGGCCGCCCGGCGCAGCGCCTCCGGCACATCGCCGCCGAACCGCGCCGCCGCCGACACCAGGCCCCACCGCTCCCCGATGTGCCCCGGGGGCGTGGCCAGCAGGGCCTCGACCGGCTGCCGTCCGGCGCGCAGCTCACCCGCCACGGCCCCGCACAGCTCGATCACCGCGGCGGCCCTCCGCTCCCGCTCCCGGTCGTGCTCGCGCCCGCGCCGCCACCGGCCGACGACCGGCACGGCCGCCGCCCCGGCCAGAAGCGGCAGCACCGAGACGCCCACCAGCGCGAGGACGCCTCCGGCCGGGAGGCACAGCAGCTCCCACCCCATCCGCCCGCCGTACGCGGTCCGCCACCGCTCCCGCAGCCAGGCGACCGTCTCGGTCAGCCGACGCCGCGGATCCGCCCCGGCGGGCCCGGCGGATCCGCCGGCCGCGAACAGCAGCCCGGCCCGCCGCAGGTCCCGGTTCCGCCCGGAGATCAGCCAGGCCGCCGCGCCCGCGCACAGCACGGCCGCGCACAGCGGCAGCGCCTCGGGGGCCGCTCCCCCCGTCATCGCTTCCCGGGTCATGCCTCGCCCCCTCCGCGCACACACAGCCGCCGCAGCCGCTCCCATCCCGCCGCTTCCCCGAAGCCCTCGGGGGTCCACACCGCGGCCGGGACGGTGGTCACATAGCCCGCCCGGTCACGGTCCAGCACGTGCAGCTCGGCGATCCTGCGCCGCCCGCCGCGGTCCCGCACCAGATGGATCACGACCGACAGGGCGGCCGCCAACTGGCTGTGCAGCGCGGCCCGGTCGAGACCGGCCGTCGATCCCAGCGCCTCGAGCCGGGCCGGGACGTCCGCCGCCGTATTGGCGTGCACGGTGCCGCAACCGCCCTCGTGGCCGGTGTTGAGGGCGCCGAGGAGATCGGTGACCTCCGGGCCGCGCACCTCACCGACCACCAGCCGGTCCGGGCGCATCCGCAGCGCCTGGCGCACCAGGTCCCGGAGGGTGACCTGGCCCCTGCCCTCCTGGTTGGCGGGCCGGGTCTCCAGCCGGACCACATGCGGATGGTCCGGCCTGAGCTCCGCCGAGTCCTCGGCGAGGACGATCCGCTCGTCCGGCCCCACGAGCCCCAGCAGGGTGCTGAGGAGGGTGGTCTTGCCCGAGCCCGTGCCGCCGCTGATCAGATAGGACAGCCGGGCGTCCAGCATCGCCCGCAGCAGCTTCTGGCCGCCGGGCGGGACGGTGCCCGCCGCCACCAGCTCCTCCAGGGAGAACGCCCGGGGCCTGACCACGCGCAGCGACAGACAGGTCGATCCGACGGCCACCGGGGGCAGCACCGCGTGCAGCCGGGTGCCGTCCGGCAGCCGGGCGTCCACCCAGGGCCTGGCGTCGTCCAGCCGCCGGCCCGCCACGGCGGCGAGGCGCTGGGCGAGCCTGCGCACCGCGGCCGCGTCCGTGAAGGTGACGTCCGTCCGCTCCAGTCCGGCTCCCCGGTCCACCCACACCTCGTCGGGGGCGGTCACCAGGACGTCGGTGACATCGGGGGCGGCGAGCAGGGGCTCCAGCGGCCCGGTGCCGACCAGCTCCGAGCGCAGGGCCTCGACCACCCCCAGGACCTCCGTGTCGCCGAGCAGCCGCCCCTCCTCGCGCAGGGCCGCCGCCACCCGCGCGGACGTCGGCTCTGCCCCGCTGCGGGCCAGCCGCAGCCGCACCGCGTCCAGCAGCTCGGGCGACTCGACGCTCGCGCCGCCCCGCTCGCTCCATCCGACGCTCATGCCCCGCCCCCTCGCTGCTCCGCGCCCTCCAGGGTGCGCGCCCAGAACTCCGCGCAGAACCGGGCGAGCGGTCCGCGGGGGTCGCCGCCCGGCGGCTCGCCGGCGTCCAGCGCGTCCGCCAGCCCGGGCTCCGACGGCAGCTCGCCGGCCAGCGGCAGGTCCAGAAGCCGGGCGATCTGTTCGTCGTCGAGCCCGGGCCCGCAGGGTCCGCGCACCACCGCGCGCAGATCCCGCAGCACCATGCCCACCGTGGACGCCACCCGATGGGCGGCGGCGACCGCCCGCAGCTCGGCGGGCACCACCAGCAGGCCCAGATCCAGCTGGGCGAAGGCCTCGGCCGCCGTGTCGTCCACCCGCCGGGGCAGGTCCACCACCACGACCCCGCCGCGCCGCCGCGCGGCCGCCAGCACCGCCCGCATCGCCGATGGCGCCACGGCCACCGACGGGCCGCGGTCCCAGCTGAGCAGTCGCAGGGAGTGCAGTTGGGGAAGCGACTCCTCCAGCGCGCCGCCGGCGACCCGGCCGCGCGATTCGGAGAAGGCGGGCCACCTCAGGCCCTCCGTGCCCTCGCCGCCGAGCAGCACGTCCAGGCCGCCGCCCAGCGGGTCCGCGTCGACGAGCATGGTGCGCCGCCCCGCGCGGGCGGCGGTGACCGCAAGGGCGCAGGCGAGGGTGCTGGCACCCGCGCCACCGCGCCCGCCGACGACCCCGACGGTGAGGGCCGGGCGGCCGACCCCCTCGGCCACATCGGCGATGCGGTCCACCAGCCAGGTCTCGGCGTCGGGCAGAAACGCCACGTTGTCCGCGCCGAGGGCGACGGCCCGCTGCCAGATGCCGGGGTCGTCGAGATCCCGCCCGATGAGCAGCACCCCTTCCCTGCGGGTAGCCCCCCGCAGCCGGGCCGCGGCGTCGTCGCCGACCAGAATCAGCGGGGCGACCTCCCAGCTGCCCCGGCGCGCCGGCACGCCATGGGCCACTTCCGGCTCGGCCCCCGCCGCCGCGCACAGCCGCAGCAAATCGTCGAGAAGCTCCTCGTCCTCCGTCACGATCAGCGGTCTGCACTGTCGTCCATCCGGCGACGGTCGTTTCGGTGTGATGGATCCAGCCACGATCCCCTCCCCATCTCGTTACGCGCTCTCACTTCCGCGAACGATGAGCGCGAACACCGCGGAGAATCAGCGTCCGACGATCCAGAAAATCTTGGGGATCTTGGTCCAAAACTGGGGACAACTCATCACTTGTGAATATCCCAGTCACCTAAACCAGTGACTTCCGGAGAGCAGCCTTGCGATTACACACAGTCACGGATCAGGCTGGAGGGGCGGAGACGCCGACCGGAGGCCCGGGAGGGGAGATCATCAGGTGAAAAGACCGAAAACGCGTCCGGACATGCGACGACCCCCGCCGGGGGGGAGAGCGGGGGTCGTCCCCACGGCCGACTCGGGGGGGGAGGAGTCGGACCGGGTTAGCACGGTCGCGAACGATCCGTGACTTCCATGGTGTACCCGAGAGCCTTCTCAAGCAAACCCACGCGCCTGAGCTTACGCCGAATGGTGGGCCCTATGCTCGGCGTCGTGGAAAACCACTCGTCGCCTCGGACAGCCGCCTTCTTTGACCTGGACAAGACGGTCATTGCGAAGTCGAGCACGCTCACCTTCAGCAAGTCCTTCTACCAAGGTGGGCTGATCAACCGCCGAGCCGTACTGCGTACCGCATATGCGCAGTTCGTCTTCCTCGCCGGCGGAGCCGATCACGAGCAGATGGAGCGGATGCGGGAGTATCTCTCGGCGCTCTGCCGCGGGTGGAACGTCCAGCAGGTTCGGGAGATCGTCGCCGAGACCCTGCACGACCTCATCGATCCGATCATCTACGACGAGGCCGCCTCCCTCATCGAGGAGCACCACGCCGCGGGCCGCGATGTTGTGATCGTCAGCACCTCCGGGGCCGAGGTCGTCGAGCCGATCGGAGAACTGCTGGGCGCCGACCGGGTGGTGGCCACCCGCATGGTCGTGGAGGACGGGGTGTTCACCGGCGAGGTGGAGTACTACGCCTACGGGCCGACCAAGGCCGAGGCGATCGCCGAGCTGGCCGAGTCCGAGGGCTATGACCTCTCCCGCTGCTACGCCTACAGCGACTCGAACACCGACCTGCCGATGCTGGAGTCCGTCGGCCATCCCCACGCGGTGAACCCGGACCGCGCGCTGCGCCGTGAGGCCGCGGCCCGCGGCTGGCCCGTCCTCTCCTTCAACAAGCCGGTGCGGCTGAAGCAGCGGGTGCCCTCCCTCTCCATGCCGCCGCGTCCGGTGCTGGCCCTGGCCGCCGCGGTGGGCGCGGCGGCCGCCACCGCCGGGCTGGTGTGGTACACCAGCCGGCGCCGCGCCCCGTATGCCGAGGCCTGAGCCCCAGCCAAAGATCTGCGAAGAGCGCTTCCGCTTGGCCGGGCACAGGAGTACAAAGGAATCGAAGGCCCGCGAGACCAGGGGCGCCCGGAAGGGTCCCCCAAAAGCACCACGGCCCACGGACCGAGCATGAATATTGGGCACCCACGCGACGCCGACCCGTCGATTACGGGCCAGCCGCACCAGGTGACGGGCGAAGATCCCGACCTGATGGGCAAGTTTTCGTGCACGCATGGTAACCCGGTGGACATGCCAGCGGCGGTACCGAACTCGGTACCGCCGCAATCATGTCGGGGCCTTCCACCAGGTCAGGCCGCCACCGGTTAGGCCGCCACCAGTTCAGGCGGCGCCGCGCTGCAGGGCCTCGCAGACCGCGGTGGACTCACGGGCCCCCAGCACCACCGCGCGCCCGCAGTGCGCGATCCACGCGCCCATGCCCTCCGGCGTCCCGGAGGCATAGCCCTCCAGCGCCTGGACGTACGCCGCGCCGCCCAGCTCCGCGTGCCCGACCTCGGCCGGGCAGATGGACTTCGGATCAAGTCCGCTTCCGACCAGCACGATCCGCTCCGCCGCCCGGGCCACCAGACCATTGCGGGAGCCGAAGGGCCGCAGGGCCAGCAGCTCCCCGTGCACCACCGCCGCCGTCACCAGCGCCGGGGCCTCGCTCCCCGCGATCAGCAGCCGCGCCAGCCCGTCCAGTCGCCCCGCCGCCTCCTCGGCGTCCGGCAGCCCCAGCTCGATCAGCGGCTCATCGACCGGCTCGCCCGCCAGCCGAGGCCGCCCGACCGCGTCCGCCGCCTCCGTCCCCCCCGCCGCCACCAGATGCAGCCGGGCCAGCACCCGCAGCGGTGACTGCCGCCACACGCTCAGCAGCTGCCCCGCCTCGGCGGTCAGCCGCAGTGCCGCGCCCACCGTGCGCGGCTCACCCTCCGAGCCGAAGTCGCTGCGGCGCCGCACCTCCTCCAGTGCCCAGTCGGCCCCCGCCAGGGCGGCGGAGCCGCGCGCCCCGCGCAGGGCCGCCTCCGACGTGACCTCGTTGCTGCGGCGCCGCATCACCCGGTGGCCGTAGACCCGGTCCACGGCCTGGCGTACGGCGTCCACGGAGTCGGCGACGCCGGGAAGCGCGGCCAGGGCGGCGAGCGGATCTGCTGTCGTACTCATGAGTTCGACCCTACGCACCCGGCGCCCCCGCCCCTCATTGGAGTGGTCTTCTTCACCGCATCCGCCCCACAAGGCGATCACTCGCCTACGCTGACTGAACATGAAGATCGCTTTCGTTGGCAAGGGCGGCAGCGGCAAGACCACGCTGTCCTCGCTGTTCATCCGCCATCTCGCGGCCACCGGCGCTCCCGTCATGGCCGTCGACGCGGACATCAACCAGCACCTCGGCGCGGCCCTGGGCCTGGATGAGCCGGAGGCCGCCGCGCTGCCCGCCATGGGCGCCCACCTCCCCCTGATCAAGGACTATCTGCGCGGCACCAACTCCCGCATCTCCGGTGCCGACACGATGATCAAGACGACTCCGCCGGGCGAGGGCTCGCGGCTGCTGCGGCTCGACGAGGACAATCCGGTCTACGAGGCCTGCGCCCGGACGGTCGGGCTCGACAGCGGGCAGGTCCGCCTGATGGTCACCGGCCCCTTCACCGAGTCGGATCTCGGCGTCGCCTGTTACCACTCCAAGGTCGGCGCGATCGAGCTGTGCCTGAACCATCTGGTCGACGGCCGTGACGAGTTCGTCGTCGTCGACATGACCGCCGGCAGCGACTCCTTCGCCTCGGGCCTCTTCACCCGCTTCGACATGACCTTCCTGGTCGCCGAGCCCACCCGCAAGGGCATCGCCGTCTACCGCCAGTACAAGGAGTACGCCGCCGACTTCGACGTGGCGCTGCGCGTGGTGGGCAACAAGGTGCAGGGCCCGGACGACCTGGACTTCCTGCGCGCGGAAGTCGGCGAGGACCTGCTGGTCACGGTCGGCCACTCGGAATGGGTGCGGGCCATGGAGAAGGGCCGCCCGCCGCGCTTCGAGGAGCTCGAGGAGGTCAACCGCGGTGCGCTGCGGACGATGCGGGAGGCGGTGGACGCGTCGTACGAGCGGCGGGACTGGCGGCGCTACACGCGCCAGATGGTGCACTTCCACCTGAAGAACGCGCAGAGCTGGGGCAACGAGAAGACGGGGGCCGACCTGGCGGCCCAGGTCGACCCCGCCTTCGTGCTGGACGAATCCCTTCGGGCGGAGCGGCCGGCGGCTACCCCCGCTCCCGCCTAGCCGGCAGCGCCGAGTGTGTGGAGGCCGGCTCGGCGGCGAGGAAGTCCGCCCAGCCGCCCTTCGGCCGCTCTCCGACGTCCAGCTTGCGCAGTCGGCGCAGCACGCCGGGGTCCTGTGCGTCCAGCCAGTCGGCCAGCTGCTTGAAGGAGACGCAGCGCACTCCCTTGCGCGGGCAGATCTCCTTGATGGCGTCCTCGACGGCGCGCATGTACGTTCCGCCGTTCCAGGATTCGAAGTGGTTGCCGATGAACAGCGGTGCGCGATTGCCGTCGTACGCCCGGTCGAAGGCGGCGAGCAGGCCGTCGCGCATCTGCTTGCCCCAGGTGGCGTGCTTGGAGGAGTCGCCGTCGGTGGTGCCCGACTGGTTGGCGAGGAAGTTGTAGTCCATCGAGAGGGTCTCGTAGGACTTGCCGGGCACCGGGATCTCCTGCAGCGGGAAGTCCCAGATGCCGCGGATCTTCTTCGGCCAGACCTGGCGGCCGCCCACGGAGCTGGCGTCGTAGCGGAATCCCATCTTCTTGGCCGCCGCGATCAGGTTCTCCTGCCCCTCCAGGCAGGGGGCGCGGCCGCCCACGAGCTCCTTGCCGTAGTCGAAGGGCAGCGGTTCGCCGTTCCGCAGGCCGGTGTTGGTCTTCCAGTGTCTGACGAACGACACGGCCTGCCGGGTCTCGTCGATCCACTCGCCGGGGCTCCAGGTGCCCACTCCGTCGTCCGGGCCGCAGAAGTGGCCGTTGAAGTGGGTGCCGATCTCGTTGCCCTCCCGCCAGGCGGCGGCGAGTTGCTCGACGGTGTCCTTGACGCCCTTGACGTCGTTGAAGCCGATGGACGAGGCGCCGCGCGAATGTCTCGGCGGATCGTAGAGGTCCCGCTTCTCGGTGGGCAGCATGTAGACGCCGCTGAGGAAGTACGTCATCGTCGCGCCGTACTTCTTGCCGACCGCGCGGAAGCGGGAGAAGAGCTTCTGGCCGTCCTGGCCCGCGCCGTCCCAGGAGAAGACGACGAACTGCGGTGGCTTCTCACCCGGTTTCAGCCGCCGGGGGCTTAGCTGTCCCGGCTGCGGCCCGGTGTCGGAGGTCGATCCGTCGCCGATGAGCCGGCCCCGCTTGCGGGCCTGCTCGCGGTGGTCGGCCGCCGGCCCGCCCTGGTGCGCGTCGCGGTTCGCCCGCGGCTGGCCGGGGCTCCCTGAGCGTCCCGAGTCCTCGGAGTTCCCCGTGCAGTTGGCCACCGCGGCCAGGGCGGCCATCACGGCGAACCATGCAGTGACGTTTCTTCTGGCCACCATGCCGCCACCTCGTCTCTCGTGCCGTTCCGCTCCTGGGAATTCGGGTCGAGAGCCAAGCTCGCATGAAATGAGGAAGAGACAGAGGATGACAAGCCATTTCAAATGACTATTCACCCGTTAGATGGAATACAGGCCCGGCTCGCCCGAAAAGACTTCCTGCGACCTTTACTCGGCATTACGATTCATTTACCAACACTTGGGAGTCGGTGCCGGGGTTGGAATCTTGGAAGCCAGACCCGCCTGGAAGCCAGACCCGCCTGGAAGCCAGACCCGCCTGGAAGTCAGACCTGCTTGGCAGCCGGACCGCAGTACGCCGTGACCCACGGCCGTGTGCTCACACGCGGCCGCGAAGCCCCGGAGGAGACGGGAATGTCGCAGCTCTTGAACCGGATCGGTGGGCCCTCCTGCCGTCGGGACCTTTCCGCCTCGATCGTCCTCTTCCTCATCGCGATCCCGCTCTCCCTCGGCATCGCGCTGGCCACAGGCGCCCCGCTGCAGGCCGGGCTGGTCTCCGCCGCCGTGGGTGGGCTCGTGGCCGGGCTGTTGGGGGGTGCCCCTCTCCAGGTCAGCGGGGGCGCGACCGGGCTGGTCGTGGTCACCGCCGAGCTGGTGCAGCGTTACGGTTGGCGTGCCACCTGCGCGATCACCGTGCTCGCCGGCGTGGCCCAAGTCGCCCTCGGGGCCCTGCGGGTGGCGCGGGCGGCGCTCGCGATCAGCCCGGCCATCGTCCACGGGATGCTCGCGGGCATCGGTGTGGTCATCGCCATCGGCCAACTGCATGTGGTGCTCGGCGACAGCCCCGACAGCTCCGTCATCGACAACATCGCCGCCCTGCCCAAGGAATTGAGACATCCGCATCCGGCCGCCCTGCTGGTGGGCGCGATCACGGTCGGGGTGCTCGCCCTGTGGCCACGGCTGCCCGGGAAGGCCGGGCGGGCCGCGCGGGCCGTCCCGGCGGCGCTGGTCGCCGTCGCGGCGGCCACCGCGGTGAGCGCGGGCATGTCCCTGCCGCGCGTCGACCTGCCCTCCTGGAAGTCCCCGGCGCTGCCCGGGATCCCGGAGGGTCCGGTCCTGGGAGTGGTCGCCGCCGTGGTGACGGTCACGCTGGTCGCGAGCATGGAATCGCTGCTGTCCGCCGTCGCCGTCGACCGGCTGCGCACCGCGGAGTCCGGCCCGTGGACGGACGGATGGGGAGCGGCGCGGACGGACGGAGGGGAAGCGGCGCGGGCAGGCGGACGGGAAGCGGCGCGGACGGACGGACGGGGAGCGGCGCCGGAGAGGCGACCCGTCAGGCTGGACCGCGAGCTGGCCGGGCAGGGCGCGGCGAATGTGGTCTCCGGGCTGCTGGGCGGGCTGCCGATCGCCGGAGGTGCCATGCGCGGCTCGGCAAATGTCCGGGCCGGCGCCGTGACCCGTCGATCGACGATGCTGCACGGCGTATGGGTGGCGCTGTGCGCGGGGCTGCTCGCCGGGGTGCTGGAGCTCATTCCGCTCGCCGCGCTCGCCGCGCTGGTCATGGTCGTCGGGGTGAAGATGGTGAGCTTCGCCCACATCAAGAACGTGCAGCGGAACCGGGAGTTCCCGGTGTACGCGGCCACCCTGGGCGCCGTCGTCCTGCTGGGCGTGTTGCAGGGAGTGGCGGTCGGGATCGCGGTCGCGGCCCTGACCGCGCTGCGCCGGCTGACCCACACCCGGATCACCCTGGCCGAGGAGGCCGGGCTGCACCGGGTGCGGGTGAGCGGGCAGCTGACGTTCCTGGCGGTGCCCCGGCTCAGCCGGGCCCTGGCCCAGCTGCCGGCCGGGTCGAGCGTGGTGGTGGAGCTGGGCGGCTGGTTCATGGACCACGCCGCGTACGACGCGCTGCAGTCCTGGGCCGAAGGGCACCGGGCGCGCGGCGGCTGGGTCAGGCTCGGCGGCCGGTCGGGGCGGCCGATCGCCGAGCCGGCCAGTGCCCACGCCTGTCGCCCGTGGACGCCCTGGCGCAACCATCACTGCACCCGCCCCGCCCCGGCGGCCGTGCGGGACGGCGGGGGGCAGCTGCTCGGCGGGGTGAGCGCCTTCCAGCGGCACACCGCGCCACTGGTGCGGGAGGAGCTGGCGCGGCTCGCGCGTGAGGGGCAGCGGCCGACCCAGCTCTTCTTGACCTGCGCCGACTCCCGCCTGGTGACCAGCATGATCACCTCCAGCGGGCCCGGCGACCTGTTCACCGTGCGCAATGTGGGCAATCTGGTGCCCCCGCCGGGCTCCGACGCCTCCTGCGACTCGGTCGGCGCGGCGCTCGAATACGCGGTGGAGGTGCTGAAGGTCGGCAGCATCACGGTGTGCGGACACTCCGGCTGCGGGGCGATGCAGGCGCTGCTCGGCTCGGCGGTGCCCGCGCCGGCCGGTGGACCGAAGCCGCCCATGGCCCAGACGCCGCTCGCGCGGTGGCTGCGCCATGGCCGCCCGAGCCTGGCCAGGATGGAGCGGATCGGACGCCTGGGGCGTGGCGAGGTGGCGCTGGGCGACAGGCCGGTGGCGGATGAGCTGGAGCGGCTGGCGTTGGTCAATGTGGTGCAGCAGCTCGACCATCTGATGGCCCACGGCTGTGTGGCCCGCCGGGTGGCGGAGGGCGAGCTAGTGCTGCAGGGGATGTACTTCCATGTGGGGGAGGCTCAGGCGTATGTGCTGGAGCCGGGGGGATCGGGCAGGTTCTCGGCCGTGCGGCCGGACCACGGGGCGGCGGGCGCCGCCGGCGCGGGCGGCCCGGCGGCGGGGAGCGGGGGCGTCACGGCTCCGGTGGGTTCCGGTGGCGCGGCCGGCGCGGGCGGCGGTTCCCTGCCGGGGTGGCCCGGGTCCCTGGACCTCATGCGATAACAGGTCTAAACCAATTTTTGCCAATCACCCTTGTCAGGGTGCACCGCGGGCTGATGAGCTATGGCCTGGGACACAACGGTCACCCTGGGAATGGGAGATGTCGTGAGCAACGAAAGCCTGGCCAACCTTCTTCGGGAGGAGCGCCGTTTCGCTCCCCCCGCCGACCTGGCCGCGAACGCCAATGTCACCGCGGAGGCGTACGAGCGGGCGAAGGCTGACCGCCTGGGCTTCTGGGCCGAGCAGGCCCGTCGGCTGACCTGGGCCGCCGAACCGAGCGAGACGCTGGACTGGTCGAACCCGCCGTTCGCGAAGTGGTTCGCCGACGGCAAACTCAACGTGGCGTACAACTGCGTCGACCGCCATGTGGAGAACGGGCTGGGCGACCGGGTGGCCATCCACTTCGAGGGCGAGCCCGGGGACACCCGCTCCCTCACCTACGCCGAGTTGCAGCGCGAGGTCTCCCGGGCGGCGAACGCCTTGGTCGAACTCGGGGTCCGGACCGGTGACCGGGTCGCCATCTACATGCCGATGATCCCGGAGACCGTGATCGCGATGCTGGCCTGTGCCCGCATCGGCGCCCCGCACTCCGTGGTCTTCGGCGGCTTCTCGGCCGATGCCCTGGCCACCCGCATCGAGGACGCCGACGCCCGGGTCGTGATCACCGCCGACGGCGGCTACCGCCGGGGCAAGCCGTCCGCGCTCAAGCCCGCCGTGGACGAGGCCCTGACCCGCCCCGGCACCGACAAGGTGCGCCATGTGCTCGTGGTCCGCCGCACCGGCCAGGAGGTCGCCTGGGCCGAGGGCCGCGACGTGTGGTGGCACGAGCTGGTGGACCGCCAGCCCGATCAGCACACCCCCGAGGCGTTCGACGCCGAGCACCCGCTCTTCATCCTCTACACCTCCGGCACGACCGGTAAGCCGAAGGGCATCCTGCACACCACCGGCGGCTACCTCACCCAGATCGCCTACACCCACCAGGCCGTCTTCGACCTCAAGCCGGAGTCGGACGTGTACTGGTGCACGGCGGACGTCGGCTGGGTCACCGGCCACTCGTACATCGTCTACGGGCCGCTGGCCAACGGGGCGACCGAGGTGCTCTACGAGGGCACTCCGGACACCCCGCACCAGGGCCGCTGGTGGGAGATCGTCCAGAAGTACGGCGTCACGATCCTCTACACCGCCCCGACCGCGATCCGCGCCTGCATGAAGTGGGGCGACGACATCCCGGCCAAGTTCGACCTGTCCTCGCTGCGCGTCCTGGGCTCGGTCGGCGAGCCGATCAACCCCGAGGCATGGATCTGGTACCGCAAGCACATCGGCGCGGACCGGACGCCCGTAGTCGACACCTGGTGGCAGACCGAGACCGGCGGGATCATGATCAGCCCGCTGCCGGGTGTCACCGAGACCAAGCCCGGTTCGGCCCAGGTCCCGCTCCCCGGCATCTCCGCCACCGTCGTCGACGACGACGCCAACGAGGTCCCGAACGGCTCCGGCGGCTACCTCGTCCTCACCGAGCCCTGGCCCTCCATGCTCCGCACCATCTGGGGCGACGACCAGCGCTACCTGGACACCTACTGGTCCCGCTTCGAAGGCCGCTACTTCGCGGGCGACGGCGCCAAGAAGGACGACGACGGCGACATCTGGCTGCTCGGCCGGGTCGACGACGTGATGCTGGTCTCCGGCCACAACATCTCCACGACCGAGGTCGAGTCGGCGCTCGTCTCGCACCCCAAGGTCGCCGAGGCCGCCGTCGTGGGGGCCACCGACCCTCAGACCACCCAGGCCATCTGCGCCTTCGTGATTCTCCGAGGCGGCGCGGCGGAGGATGACGGCCTGGTCGAGGAGTTGCGCGCGCATGTGGCCAAGCAGCTCGGCCCGATCGCCAAGCCCAAGCGGATCCTGCCGGTGGCCGAGCTGCCCAAGACCCGCTCCGGCAAGATCATGCGGCGGCTGCTGCGCGATGTCGCCGAGAACCGTGCGCTCGGCGATGTCACCACCCTGACCGACTCCTCCGTTATGGAGCTCATCCAGAGCAAGCTGCCGACCGCGGCCAGCGAGGACTGACCTGGTCAAAGCAGGCGTAGGGGCCTGCGGAAGCGGAGGGCGCCCCGGCCGGGCCGGGCGCCCTCCGCGCATTCCGGTTAGGGTGGGAGGCCTCGCGTGAAGAGCAGCACAAGCACGAGATCTCGAGGGCGCGCCGGGAAGTCTGGTCGGCACACACCACACGTGTATCCGATGCCAGGAGGCTCTCACCCGTGGCCGCGCCCCTCCGCCGCAAGTTCCTCGACCGTCTGACCCTGCCCGAGCGGACCTTCGTCACCGACGCTCTGCGCACCGAAACCGTCGGCGGGGTGATCCTGCTGGTCGCCGCCGTCGCCGCGCTGATCCTCGCGAACACCCCGCTCAGCGGCCTCTACCAGGACGTCAGGGACTTCTCCTTCGGCCCCGACTCGCTGCATCTGCGGCTCTCGGTCGCCTCCTGGGCCGCGGACGGCCTGCTCACCATTTTCTTCTTCGTGGCCGGCATCGAGCTCAAGCGCGAGCTGGTCGCGGGCGAGCTGCGCGACCCCCGGGCGGCGGCCCTCCCCGTCGTGGCCGCGATATGCGGCATGATCATGCCCGCGCTCGTCTTTGTGACCGTGGGCGTGGCCGGCGGCGGCAACCTCCGGGGCTGGGCGGTGCCGACCGCCACCGACATCGCCTTCGCCCTGGCCGTGCTCGCCGTCCTCGGCACCGCGCTGCCCGCCGCCCTGCGCGCGTTCCTGCTCACCCTCGCGGTGGTCGACGACCTCGGCGCGATCCTGATCATCGCGATCTTCTACACCACCCACATCAACCTCGTCGCCCTCGGCCTCTCCTTCGCCGGTCTCGCCGTCTT
This sequence comes from Streptomyces sparsogenes subsp. cuspidosporus, assembly GCF_039532705.1. Lineage (NCBI taxonomy): Bacteria > Bacillati > Actinomycetota > Actinomycetes > Kitasatosporales > Streptomycetaceae > Streptomyces > Streptomyces sparsogenes. The sequence continues at coordinate 169,638 of NZ_BAAASD010000013.1, forward strand.
CTGGACCCTGCACCACAAGGGCGTCCGCGGCTGGTACGTCTATGTCCCGCTCGCCGTCGTCATCTGGTCGCTGATGCACGCCAGCGGGGTGCACTCCACGGTCGCGGGCGTCGCCATGGGCCTGATGCTGCGCTGCACCGTGCGCGAGGGCGAGGAGTGCTCCCCCGCCGAGCGGGTCGAGCACCGGGTGCGCCCCCTGTCGGCCGGTCTCGCCGTCCCGCTGTTCGCCCTCTTCGCCGCCGGGGTCCCGGTCTCCGGCGGCGCCCTCGGGCAGGTCTTCACCCGCCCCGAGACCCTCGGCGTCGTCCTCGGCTTGGTCGTGGGCAAGACCGTCGGCGTCTTCGGCGGCTCCTGGCTCGCCGCCCGCTTCACCAAGGCCGAGCTCAACGAGGACCTGGCCTGGGCGGATGTGTTCGCGGTCGCCTCGCTCGCCGGGATCGGTTTCACCGTCTCCCTGCTCATCGGCGAGCTGGCCTTCCCCGGCGACCCTCGGCTCGCCGCCGAGGTGAAGGCGGCCGTCCTCATCGGCTCGCTGCTCGCCGCGGTCGTGTCGGGCGTCCTGCTGAAGGTGCGCGACCGCAGGTACCGGAAGCTGTGCGAGGAGGAGGAGCGGGACGAGGACCAGGACGGCATCCCCGACGTGTACGAACTGGACAGCCCGGAATACCACCTGCGGATGGCCGCCATCCACGAGGCCAAGGCCGCCGAGCACCGCCGACTTGCCGAAGTGGCTGCCGCGGCCGAGTCCGGTGACGATGGTCCGGCATGATCTGAGAGGCTTGACGATCGCGGAAGAGCGCAGAAGACGTAGAAGGCACATCAGAACGCGGCAGACGCGTATGGCGTGCGGGACGCGTCGGACCCGCGGGACGCCCAAGACATGCGAGAGCAGAGGGAGATGGCGATGAGCGCAGCCGATGACGACGGCAACCGCAGCCTCGGCCAGCTGGTGGCCACGGCGACCACCGAACTGTCGGCGCTGGTGCACGACGAGATCGCGCTGGCCAAGGCCGAGTTCCGGGACAGCGCCCGGCGCACCCTGCTCGGCAGCGGCGCGGCCGTCTCGGCCGGGGTGCTGGTCCTGTTCTCGCTGCCGGTGCTGAGCTTCGCCCTCGCCTACGGCCTGCGCGCCTGGACCGGCCTCGGCCTCGCGTGGTGCTTCCTGATCGTGGGCGGCATCTACTGGCTGGTCGCCGCGCTCCTCGGCGGTCTGGCGCTCGCCAAGTTCAAGAAGGTCAAGGCGCCGAAGAAGTCCATGGCCTCGGCCAAGGAGACGGCGGCCGTACTGGGGAGCGTCAAGCCACACCCGCGCGCCGCGTCCAATGGCGGCCGCCCGGCACGGGATGTGACACGCTCGTCGGCATGACGGCCCCTGACACCTCCGCCTCGGTCGTACGCCTCGACGGGCCCTGGACCCACCGGGACGTCGCGGCCAACGGCGCGCGCTTCCACATCGCCGAGCTGGGTGACGGCCCGCTGGTCCTGCTGCTGCACGGCTTCCCCCAGTTCTGGTGGGCCTGGCGGTACCAGCTGACCGCGCTGGCCGACGCCGGCTTCCGGGCGGTGGCGATGGATCTGCGCGGGGTGGGCGGCAGCGACCGTACGCCCCGGGGGTACGACCCGGCCAACCTCGCCCTCGACATCACCGGGGTGGTCCGCTCCCTCGGCGAGCCCGACGCCGCGCTCGTCGGCCATGACCTGGGCGGCTACCTCGCGTGGACGGCCGCGGTGATGCGCCCGAAGCTGGTCCGGCGGCTCGCGGTGGCCTCGATGCCGCATCCGCGGCGCTGGCGCTCGGCCATGCTCAAGGACGTCAAGCAGAGCGCGGCGAGCTCCCACGTATGGGGCTTCCAGCGGCCCTGGCTGCCCGAGCGGCAGCTGACCGCGGACGACGCGGCGCTGGTGGGCCGGCTGATCCGGGACTGGTCGGGGCCGCGGCTGCCCGACGACGAGGCCGTGGAGACCTACCGGCGGGCGATGATGATCCCGTCGACGGCCCACTGCTCGATCGAGCCGTACCGCTGGATGGTGCGGTCGCTGGCGCGGCCGGACGGTTTCCAGTTCAACCGGCGGATGCGCCGGCCGGTGCGGGTGCCCACCCTGCATCTGCACGGGTCGCTCGACCCGGTGATGCGCACGCGCAGCGCGGCGGGGTCCGGGGAGTATGTGGAGGCGCCCTACCGCTGGCGGCTCTTCGACGGCCTCGGACACTTCCCGCACGAGGAGGACCCGGTCGCCTTCTCCACCGAGCTGATCAACTGGCTCAAGGACCCCGAACCCGATCGCTGAGCCTACGGCGGCCCGCCCGGACACCCCTGGTCGAACAGGTGTTTCCCGAACGGCTACTTGCCTGGAGCATAGGCCAATTGCCGCAGCCAGAGGCGATTACGGACCATGGGTGCCGGGCACACACCCAGGTATGGGCTGGACGCACGACTACCGTGACGCACCAAGCGACCGCGGCTCCGAAGCCGCCGCTGCTGCCAATTCCGCGCTGAGCGTTTCCGAGCGGGGCGGTCCCGGGCCTTCCGCAGGTCATGACCCCGATATGGGGATCCCCCGCATCATCCGCCGCAGGGCCCGCTGGGTCTCGGCCCGGCTCCGCCATCCACGCGGCCGGCAGTAGGGACGCTCCTACACCACCAGAAGGGCACGCTCCTTAAGGGCACACCTCTGTCCTGCGAGCACACCCTGTCCTACAGAGCACACCCCTGCGTGTCCACCGGTGCGTGGGCCGTGCGCCCCTGCTGGGCGTCCTGGCGCACCTCGTCCGCGGTCAGCGCGTATCCGGTGTGCGCGTCGTCGAGGGACTTGGCGAAGACCACGCCGTACACCCGGCCCTCCGGGGTGAGCAGCGGGCCGCCGGAGTTGCCCTGCCGCACCGTGGCGTACAGCGAGTAGACGTCGCGGTGCACGGTGCCGCGCTGGTAGATGTCCGGGCCCTCGGCCTCGATACGGCCGCGGACCCGGGCCGCGCGCACATCGAACGCGCCGTTCTCCGGGAACCCGGCGACGATGGCGCTGTCGCCGCTGCGCGCGTCGCCCTCGGCGAACTTCAGCACGGGCGCGTTCAGCGAGGGCACGTCCAGGACGGCGATGTCGCGCTTCCAGTCGTAGAGCACGACCTTCGCGTCGTAGCGCCGGCCCTCGCCGCCTATCTGTACGGTCGGGTCGTCGACCCCGCCGACGACGTGGGCGTTGGTCATCACGCGGTGTCGTGCGAAGACGAACCCGGATCCCTCCAGGACCTTGCCGCAGCTGGGGGCGGTGCCGACCACCTTCACGATGCTCTGCTTGGCCTCGGTGGCCACCGGGCTCCGGGCGAGCGCCGGGTCGGGGGCCGGTACGGAGGTGATCGGCTCGTTGGCGAAGGGCGAGAAGACCTGCGGGAAGCCGTTCTGCGCCAGCACCGTGCGGAAGTCGGAGAACCAGCTGTTCGCCTCTTCCGGGACCACCCGGGAGACCCCGAGCAGCACCTTGGAGTCCCGGACCTCCTTGCCCACCGTGGGCAGCGAGGAGCTGGCCAGGTTGTAGCCGATCAGCCAGGCGACCAGCAGCATCGCGATCACGTTGACCAGCGCGCCGCCGGTCGCGTCCAGGGCGCGCGCGGGTGACCAGGTGATGTGCCGGCGCAGCTTGTTGCCCAGGTGGGTGGTGGCGGCCTGGCCGATCGAGGCGAACACGATCACCAGGACGACCGCCGTGATCGCGCCGAAGGTGCCCGGGGACGCCCGCTCGGTGGCGCCGTCCCAGATGACGGGCAGCAGGTAGAGCGCGGCGAGGCCACCGCCGATGAAGCCGACCACCGACAGCACACCGACGACGAAGCCCTGGCGGTAACCGACGATCGCGAACCACACGGCGGCGAGCAGCAGCAGGATGTCCAGCACGTTCACCCGGACACCGTCTCATGCACGCCAGTCGAGCGGGACTCGCTTGTCACGGTTCCATGGTCTTTCCCAGCCCGCGTAGTGCAGGATCCGGTCGATCACTCCGGCCGTGAATCCCCAGACCAGAGCGGATTCGACCAGGAACGAGGGTCCGGTGTGGCCGCTCGGGTGGACGGAGGTCGCCCGATGTGCCGGATTCGTGAGATCCGCCACGGGCACGGTGAAGACCCGGGCCGTCTCGGCGGGGTCGACGGGCCGGATCGGGGATGGCTCCCGCCACCAGCCGAGCACCGGGGTCACCACGAAGCCGCTCACCGGGATGTAGAGCCGCGGCAGCACGGCGAACACCTGCACCCCGGCCGGATCCAGGCCCGTCTCCTCCTCGGCCTCGCGCAGCGCCGCGCGCACCGGCCCCGCACCGTCCGGATCGCCGTCCTCCGGGTCGAGGGCGCCGCCGGGGAAGGAGGGCTGGCCGGCGTGGGAGCGCAGCGAGCCGGCCCGCTCCAGGAGCAGCAGCTCGGGCCCGCGCTCACCCTCCCCGAAGAGCACCAGCACGGCGGAGGGACGGCCGCCCCGCGACGGCGGCAGAAACCGGCTGAGCTGCCGGGGCTCCATCGTCTCGGCGGCGCGGGCCACGGGCGTCAGCCACTCGGGCAGCCCTTCACTGGTCACGGCCACCTCGCCGCCGTACGTGCTCGTCACTCGCCGACCCCCGCGGGAGAGGTCGCCTCAGCGGCAGCGGCGGTGGCCCCCAGGGGGGCGGCGGGCCGGCCCGGATAGTCGGCCGGCGGCCGCAGCCGCTGCCCCGGCTGCCCGCCCAGCTCGTACTTCAGCAGCTTCTTCGCCTTGTCCGGATCCGTCTCGCCCTCCCCGTACGACGGGCACAGCGGGGCGATCGGGCAGGCGCCGCAGGCGGGCTTGCGGGCATGGCAGACGCGGCGGCCGTGGAAGATGATGCGGTGGGAGAGCATCGTCCACTCGCTCTTGGGGAAGAGCGCGGCGATCTGTGCCTCCACCTTCTCCGGGTCCTCCTCGCCGGTCCACTTCCAGCGCCGGACCAGCCGCCCGAAGTGGGTGTCCACGGTCAGGCCCGGCACCCCGAACGCGTTTCCCAACACCACATTGGCCGTCTTGCGCCCGACACCCGGGAGCGTCACCAGGTCCTCGATGCGGCCCGGCACCTCGCCGCCGAAGCGGTCCCGCAGCGCGGCGGACAGCCCCAGCAGGGACTTGGCCTTGGCCCGGAAGAAGCCCGTCGGACGGATCAGCTGCTCCAGGGCCTCCGGGTCGGCGGCGGCCATGTCCTCGGGCGTCGGATAGGCGGCGAACAGGGCGGGGGTGGTCTGATTGACCCGCAGGTCGGTGGTCTGGGCCGACAGGACCGTGGCGACCAGGAGCTGGAAGGGGTTCTCGAAGTCCAGCTCGGGGTGGGCGTACGGATACACCTCGGCGAGCTCGCGGTTGATCCGGCGGGCCCGGCGGACGAGCGCGAGCCGGGATTCGGGGCGGGCGGGGCGGGCGGCGGCCTTACGCGACGCTCCGGCGGAGCCGGCGGCCTTGCGCGGCGAGGCGGCGCCCGCGTCCTTGGCGCCGGCGGCTTTCGACCGCTTCATGGTTTTGTGCGGATTTGCCGTTTCTGTCGGCTCATCCGATCCTTGTTCGCCCACAGCGGAATTCCGAGCTGCGCTCACCCGTCCGGCCCCCTTGCCCCGTGCTCTCACCGGCCTATTGGACACCCAGCCAGCCTAAGCCCCGGCACTGACATACGCTCCGGCCATCGGAAAGAGCCGCCCAATCGGACCCCTGCCGTACAGTGCCGCAGGCAGGTGCGTCAAACTTGTGATTGATCGCACTGTTTTACCGTCCGGCATCATGGGGACGACGGTCCCCTGTGCATGTCGACAAGGAGAGATCTCGTGGACGACGTTCTGCGGCGCGCCCCGCTCTTCGCGGCGCTCGATGACGAGCAGGCCGCTGAGCTGCGCGCCTCCATGGGAGAGGTCACCCTCGCGCGCGGTGACGCCCTCTTCCACGAAGGGGACCCCGGCGACCGGCTGTACGTGGTCACCGAGGGCAAGGTGAAGCTCCACCGCACCTCTCCCGACGGCCGCGAGAACATGCTGGCCGTGCTCGGACCCGGCGAGCTGATCGGTGAGCTGTCGCTCTTCGACCCAGGCCCGCGTACCGCCACCGCCACCGCCCTCACCGAGGTCAAGCTCCTCGGCCTCGGCCACGGCGATCTGCAGCCGTGGCTGAACGCCCGGCCCGAGGTCGCCACGGCGCTGCTGCGCGCGGTCGCCCGGCGCCTGCGCAAGACCAACGACCAGATGTCCGACCTGGTCTTCTCCGATGTCCCCGGACGCGTCGCCCGCGCCCTGCTCGACCTGTCGCGCCGCTTCGGCGTGCAGTCGGAGGAGGGCATCCACGTCGTCCACGACCTCACCCAGGAGGAGCTGGCCCAGCTGGTCGGCGCCTCCCGCGAGACGGTCAACAAGGCGCTCGCCGACTTCGCGGGCCGCGGCTGGCTGCGGCTGGAGGCTCGCGCGGTGATCCTGCTGGACGTCGAGCGGCTGGCCAAGCGGTCCCGCTGACCGGAAGCACCCGAGGGAAGGGCCCCCGCCGGATGTCCGGCGGGGGCCCTTCCCGTACGAGGCGGGCCGGGCAGTACGAGCCGGGTAGTACGGGATCAGGTACGGGGCGAGGTCGTACGGGATCAGGTACGGGGCGGGGCAGTACGGGATCAGGTACGGGACAGGGCAGTACGGGATCAGGTACGGGGCCGGTGATGGGAGCGAGGTAGTACGGCCTCAGATCAGCCCGTGCTCGCTCAGGTAGTCCAGCTGGGCGCGGACCGACAGCTCGGCCGCCGGCCACAGGGTCCGGTCCACGTCCGCGTACACATGCGCCACGACCTCCGAGGGCGTGCGGTAGCCGCTCTCCACGGCCGTCTCCACCTGCGCCAGCCGGTTGGCCCGGTGGGCGAGGTAGTACTCCACCGCGCCGCGCGCGTCGTTCAGCACCGGCCCGTGCCCCGGCAGCACGATGTCCACTCCGTCGTCCACCGCCAGCGAGCGCAGCCGCCGCAGCGAGTCCAGATAGTCGCCGAGCCGCCCGTCCGGGTGCGCCACCACCGTCGTACCGCGCCCCAGCACCGTGTCCCCGGTGAGCACCGCCGCGTCGGCCGGGAGGTGGAAGCACAGCGAGTCGGCCGTGTGGCCTGGCGTGGGCACCACGCGCAGCTCAAGACCGCCGGTGGTTATGACGTCGCCCGCCCCCAGCCCCTCGTCCCCCAGCCGCAGCGCCGGGTCCAGGGCCCGCACCCGGGTCCGCGTCAGCTCGGCGAAGCGCGCCGCGCCCTCGGCGTGGTCCGGGTGGCCGTGGGTGAGCAGCGTCAGCGCGACCCGCTTGCCCGCCCGCTCCGCCGTGGCGACGACCTCCTTGAGGTGGGCGTCGTCGAGCGGGCCGGGGTCGATGACGACGGCCAGGTCGGAGCCCGGCTCGGAGACGATCCACGTGTTGGTGCCGTCGAGCGTCATGGGAGAGGGGTTCGGCGCGAGGACGCACACCGCCCGGTCGGTGGCCGGGCCGCCGACGGCGCCCCCTCGGGGCTGGCCGGGCAGGGCCGCTGCGTACGTCATCAGGTCGCTCCCCCTGTAGGGCCGCCGGTCGGAATGTGCTTGGTGAACTCGTCGTGCCCCGGCCAGCTCAGCACCACCCGGCCGTTCTCCAGCCGCGCCCGCGCCAGTACGGGCGCCAGGTCCCGGTCCGGGGCCGCCGCCAGCGCCTCGGCGACCGTGCCGTACGGCGCCAGCTCGCGCAGCGTCGCGATGGTCGGCGGCATCATCAGCAGCTCGCCCCGGTCGTAGCCGGCGGCCGCCTCGGCGGGCCGGATCCAGACCGTGTGGTCCGCCTCCGTCGAGGCGTTACGGGTGCGCTGGCCGCGCGGCAGGGCGGCCACGAAGAACCAGGTGTCGTAGCGGCGCGGCTCGAACTCCGGGGTGATCCAGCGCGCCCAGCCCCCGAGCAGGTCCGAGCGCAGCACCAGCCCGCGGCGGTCCAGGAAGTCGGCGAAGGACAGCTCACGGGCGACCAGGGCGGCACGGTCCGCCTCCCACTCCTCGCCCGTCGTGTCCGCGACGACCGTGTGCGGCGTCGGGCCCGCGAGCAGCACGCCCGCCTCCTCGAAGGTCTCCCGGACCGCCGCGCACACGATGGCCTGGGCCACCGTCCCGTCGTCCGCCGCGAGGCCCAGCCGCGCCGCCCACTCCCGGCGCGAGGGCCCGGCCCAGGCCACGCCGCGCTCGTCACGCGGGTCCACCGAGCCGCCGGGGTACGCGTACGCCCCGCCGGCGAAGGCCATGGACGTCCGTCTGCGCAGCATGTGCACGACGGGGCCCCCGGCGCCGTCGCGCAGCAGCAGCACGGTGGCCGCCCGGCGCGGGGTCACCGGCGTGAGTTCGCCGGTCGCCAGCTGCCGGATGCGTTCGGGCCACTCGGGCGGATACCACTGGCCATTCGTAGTGGACATGGCCGGATGCTATGCGCTGACGCGCGGATGTTCGAGAGCCCTGGGCGCGGCGCGCCGCAGCAAGCTGCGGGCGCGCGGCGAGTGCTTGGCGTCTCTGGCGGCCGGCGCGCGGCGAGTGCTCGACATCTCGGGTGGCGGGTACGCGGCGACTCGCGCGGCGGGTACGCGGCGGCTCAGGCGGCGGTGAAGCGGAACGCCTGGTCCGCCGCGCCGGTGCAGGTGGCCTGGACCGCCTCGGCGCCTTCCGTACGGGGCGGCATCATCCCGACGCACAGGCCGCTGTGGAGCGGGCGCAGCCGGAACCCGCCGTGGGACGTCTCCAACCGGAACTTCATGTTGTTGGCGTCCGAGCAGGGCCGCGGGGAGATCAGGGTGCCCGGCTCCGCCGAGCCACCGTCGACGGCCAGGCAGCCGGTGCCCTTGTCCGGGTCGGGGTGGTACCACTCGATGCGGTAGACGCCTCCGCCGAGCGCGTCCAGGGAGACCCGGGGCAGCGGGGCGTCGGCGCACGGGCTCTGGACGGCGATCTCCCGGTCGGTGCGGCCGTTGCGCTCGCGCCCCTCGGTCAGGCACAGACCGGACGCCGAGACGGGCCGGATCCGCGTCGGGCCCGCGGCCGGCAGGCGGGGCTTGTCGCCCGGCTCGGGGGCGGTCGTGGTGGCCGCCGGCTCGCGCCCGGGCGGCGAGGAGGCGGTGCGCGTCGGGGAGGCCGACTGGGTGTCGTCGGCGTCGACGACGGACTTCCCGCTCTTCGAGGGCGAGGCGGAACCCGTGGACGGCCCGGCGCCTGAGGGCTCCCCGGCGGACGGGCCGGTGCTGGTCCGGGAGCGGCCGTCGGGGAGGGCGCCGTCGTCGGATCCGGAGTGCGGCCAGTAGGTCAGCAGCAGGACGCCGACAGCCGCGGCCGCGGCGACCACGAGCGGGGGCAGATACCGGCGGCGCCACGACGATCCGGTCCCGCCCTCCCCGGATGCCGAACCGGAGGTCCCGCTGGAGGCCCCGCCAGAGGCGGTCGTATCGGCCGGGCGGCTGATTTCGTGGCTCCGCTCGTCCGGGTCGGCCGGGGCGGCCCCCTCGGGGAGCGGGGCGGCCTCGGTGGGTCCCTCGGGGAGCGGGTCGGCCTCGGCGGGCCCCGAGTCGGTGGGCCGGGGCTCGGCGGCGGAGGCGGCTCGGGAAGGGCCGAGGGCGGTGGCTTCGGAAGGGGCGTCCAAGGCGGCTCCGGAAGCGGTCGGAAGACCGGAAGAGACCGGGGGGCCGGAAGCCGCAGAACTGGCGGCCGCAGCACCGGAAGCCTCAGCACCGGAAGCCTCAGAGCCGGAAGACGGGGCGGCGTCCGGGGCGGGGTCGGGCGTGGGAGCCGACGTGAGCGCGGGATCCGCCTCGGACATGGCGGCGGCGGAAACGGCAGTGGGAGAGGAAGCGGAAGCGGCGATGGACAGGTGCCGGCGGGCGGCCAGCCATACGGCCACGGTCTCCGCGTCCCCGCCACACGCCCGTACGAACGCGGCCAGGAGCTGTTCCCTGGGCAGGTCGTCCCGGCTGAGCGCGCCCGCGATGGTGGCGCGGGGCAGCACGTCCCCCGCGGCCTCCGCGTTCCGCTCCAGCTGGCGGTAGCTCAGGTCGGCCCAGATGCGCAATTGCCGCATCGCCGCGACGAACTCCGCCGCAGTGCGCGCCGCCTTCGGGTCAGGCCCCGTCTCCACGACCCCTCCTCCGCCTTCGGACTGTCCAAGCAGCCTAATGCGAACGCGAGTTGACCAGGCCATGTCTGCGGCTGTGTTCACGGTGGATCGCTCTCCTCGTCTCCGGGCGGCCCCGAGGAGAGCCTTTTCGGCGGCCGTACCGTCCGGCAAGGGCTGCCGGTGTCCCGGACAGTCCGAGATCGTCCGGCCTGGTCCCCGGCCGGCGTCGGAGGGGAGCGTCAGTGGCCGGCGGGGTGACTCAGGCCCCCGGCCCGACCACCACAGCGGGTCAGTCCGCGACTGAGTCCACGGATCGGTCCACGGATCGGTCCGCGACTCAGTCCGCGACCTCGACCTGGATCTCGACCTCGACCGGCGCGTCCAGCGGCAGCACCGCCACGCCCACCGCGCTGCGGGCGTGCACCCCCGCCTCGCCCAGCGCCTGGCCCAGCAGCTCGCTCGCGCCGTTGACCACGCCCGGCTGCCCGGTGAAGTCCGGCGCCGAGGCGACGAAGCCCACGACCTTCACGACCCGTACGACCTTGTCCAGGTCACCGATGGCCGACTTGACCGCGGCCAGGGCGTTCAGCGCGCAGGTGCGCGCCAGCTCCTTGGCCTCCTCCGGGGTCACCTCGGCGCCGACCTTGCCGGTCACGCCGAGCTTGCCCTCGACCAGCGGCAGCTGGCCCGAGGTGAAGACGTAGGAGCCGGAGCGGACCGCGGGAACGTACGAGGCCAGCGGCGCCGCGACCGCCGGCAGGCTCAGGCCCAGCTCGGCGAGGGTGGCCTCCACCGCGCTCATGCCTTCTCCCGCTTCAGGTAGGCCACCAGCTGCTCCGGGTTGTTCGGCCCGGGCACGACCTGGACGAGCTCCCAGCCGTCCTCGCCCCAGGTGTCCAGAATCTGCTTCGTGGCGTGTACGAGCAGCGGCACGGTCGCGTATTCCCACTTGGTCATAGGGCCGACTGTAATGCCTGTCCGCCGGGCCCTGGTGCGTAGCCCGGACGACGACTGGTTAGGCTCCCCAGTGTGAGCAGGCTCCATGTCGTCAGTGGCAAGGGCGGAACCGGCAAGACCACGGTCGCCGCGGCACTCGCGCTGGCCCTCGCGACCGACGGCAGGCGAACCCTGCTGGTCGAGGTCGAAGGCCGCCAGGGCATCGCACAGCTCTTCGAAACCGGGGCACTGCCCTACGAGGAGCGGAAGATCGCCAGTGCGCCGGGGGGCGGTGAGGTGCACGCGCTCGCCATCGACCCCGAGTTCGCGCTCCTCGACTACCTCCACATGTTCTACAAGATGGGCTCGGCCGGACGGGCGCTGAAGAAGCTCGGTGCGATCGACTTCGCGACCACGATCGCCCCGGGGCTGCGCGACGTACTGCTGACCGGCAAGGCGTGCGAGGCGGTGCGGCGCAAGGGCAAGGACGGCCGCTTCGTCTACGACTTCGTCGTGATGGACGCCCCGCCGACCGGCCGGATCACCCGCTTCCTGAACGTCAACCACGAGGTTGCGGGGCTCGCCCGGACCGGCCCGATACACAATCAGGCGCAGGCCGTGATGCGCGTGCTGAAGTCCCCCGAGACGGCGGTCCACATGGTCACGCTGCTGGAGGAGATGCCGGTCCAGGAGACCGCCGACGGCATCGGGGAGCTGCGCGCCGACGGCCTGCCGACCGGCGCGGTCATCGTCAACATGGTGCGGCCCGCGATCCTCGACCACGCCGCCGTGGAGGCCGCCGCCCAGGGTCAGCGCGCCGCCGTGGCCAAGGCCCTGTCCCAGGCGGGGCTGGGCGGCGCGCGGCGCGGCGGGCTCGCCGAGCGCCTGGTCGACCCGCTGCTGGAGCAGGCACGTGAGCACGCCGAGCGGGTCGCCCTGGAGCGGGCGCAGCGGGCCGAGCTGACGGGGCTGGGGCTGCCCCTGTACGAGCTGGAGCTGCTCACCGACGGCGTGGACCTGGCCGGCCTGTACCGGCTCGCGGCGGACCTGCGCAAGCAGTGGCCGATGTGAGCCGCCCAGCTCGCGCTCCGGGCCGCGTCGGCGTGGGTGTCGGCCCGGGGACGACACGCGCCACGAGCGACATAAGCCGCATTGTCGGCGCAATCAGCACCATCGGCACCATCGGCGTAATCAGCACGGACAGCACGGACAGCATCACCCCCAGGAGCTGTACGAGCAGGGCGAGCCGCGGGAGCGGCGACAACTGCACGAGTGCACGAGCGAGCGGTACGAGCCGTACGCAGGAGGCGGCATGAGCATGGACATGGCACCGCGGCTGGACACCGACGCGCTGCTGGCCGACCCCGAGACCCGCATCGTGGTGTGCTGCGGCTCCGGCGGCGTCGGCAAGACCACGACGGCCGCAGCCCTCGGCGTACGAGCCGCGGAGCGGGGCCGCAAGGCCGTCGTCCTCACCATCGACCCGGCCCGCCGGCTCGCCCAGTCCATGGGCATCGACGCGCTGGACAACGTGCCGCGCCGGGTCGAGGGCATCGACGGCTCGGCGGGCGGCGAGCTGCACGCCATGATGCTCGACATGAAGCGGACGTTCGACGAGTTCGTCGAGGCGCACGCCGACCCCGAGCGCGCCCGCGCCATCCTGGCGAACCCCTTCTACCAATCACTTTCGGCCGGTTTCGCGGGCACGCAGGAATACATGGCCATGGAGAAGCTCGGCCAGCTGCGCGCCCGCGACGAGTGGGACCTGATCATCGTCGACACGCCGCCGAGCCGGTCGGCGCTGGACTTCCTGGACGCGCCGAAGCGCCTCGGCTCCTTCCTCGACGGGAAGTTCATCAAGGTCCTGATGGCCCCGGCGAAGGTCGGCGGCAGGGCCGGGATGAAGTTCCTGAACGTGGGCGTGTCGATGATGACGGGCACGGTCAGCAAGGTCCTGGGCGGGCAGCTGATGCGCGATGTGCAGACCTTCGCCGCCGCCATGGACACGATGTTCGGCGGCTTCCGCACGCGCGCGGAGGCCACCTACCGGCTGCTTCAGGCGCCCGGCACGGCCTTCCTGGTGGTGGCGGCCCCGGAGCGGGACGCCCTGCGCGAGGCGGCGTACTTCGTGGAGCGGCTGGCCGCGGACCGGATGCCGCTGGCCGGGCTGGTGCTGAACCGGGTGCACGGGAGCGGGGCCGCGCAGCTCTCGGCGGAGCGGGCGCTGGCGGCCGCGGAGACGCTGTCGCTGGGGCTGGTCGAGGCACCGGCCGTGCCCACCGCAGACGACCCGGAAAATGACGACCCGGGTGACGGCCCGGGCGACGGTCCGGAAAATCTTGTTGAGGGCGGCATTGTCGACCCGGGTTCAGGGAATACTCAAGAGCAGAACGCCTCAGCGGCGGACGACCCCCCGGCAGCAGACGCTCCATCTGATCCCGACGGCTCCCCCACGTCGGCAGAGCGGCTCGCCGTGGGCCTGCTTCGGCTGCACGCGGAGCGCATGCAGGTGCTCGCCCGCGAGCAGCGCACCCACCACCGCTTCACGACGCTGCATCCCGAGGTGCCCGTGGCGGAAGTCGCCGCGCTCCCCGGCGACGTGCATGACCTCGCGGGGCTGCGAGCGATCGGCGAGCGCCTCGCCGATCAGACGGAACAGCAGCAGGCCACACCCACGCCCGCGGTCGGCTAGCGCCCGCGTACGGGTTCTCGTACGGGCCCTCGCAGGGGTCCCGTACGGCCCTGGCCCGCCGTACCTACCCTGTCGTACACGCCGTCGCACACACGCCGTCGCACACACGCCGTCGTACCCACGCCGTCGTGCAGTCGCGCGCTAGCCGACCGCGGCGAAGCGCTCGTACTCCTCGTCGTCGAGCGGCAGGATGCCCGCGCCGCGCTCGTACTCGAGGCGCGCGGTCTCCAGCAGCCGGCGCCATGAGGTGACCGTGGGACGGCGGCGCAGCAGCGCCCTCCGCTCACGCTCGGTCATTCCACCCCACACGCCGAACTCGACGCGGTTGTCCAGCGCGTCGGCAAGGCACTCGGTGCGCACCGGGCAGCCGGTGCAGACCGCTTTGGCCCTGTTCTGTGCCGCGCCTTGGACAAACAGTTCATCTGGATCAGTCGTGCGGCAGGCGGCCTGCGCACTCCAGTCGGTTACCCAGCCCATGCTGGCGCCGTCCTCTCCCGATTCGGAGCTCCCCCACGGCGACAAACGGCATATTCACCGTCGCCAGTTGAGGACGTTACGGAAGGCGGACAGGGTGCAACACCCCCTGCGGGCCCAATCTTGGATGGCCCGAACGGACTATGGGTACGCGGCAGATCACCCAACGGAGTGAGCTGACGACATCTGTGACTTCCCGCGCGAATAGGGGCAGTTCACCCACTCCAGAAGCCGCACGACGGGACACAAGATCGCAAATGGGGCAGGTCTCATCACTCACTCGAGTGAGAGGGGGATGGTGCTCGACATGAGGCTCGACATGGTGCTCGACCGCACCGGAGTGACTGGCGTGAAACAGCGTATGCGAACAGGTGGTCCCCTGTCCGGCGATTCGACACGTAGGCTGCCTCCATGGGTAACAAGCGTTCGGGCGGCGGCCTGTCCTCCGCTCAACAGGCCGCGAAGTTCCTCGGCGTCAGCGTGCTCGCCGGAGCCGTGCTGGCCGGGCTCGCGCTGCCCGCCGTCGGCGCGATCGGACTCGCGGCCAAGGGGACCGTCGAGCAGTTCGACGAGATTCCGGCCAATCTGAAGAGGCCGCCGCTCAGCGAGCGGACCACCATCCTGGACGCCAATGGCGGCGAGATCGCGAAGGTCTACTCCCGCGACCGCACCATCGTGAAGCTCAAGGACATCTCCCCGTACATGCGCAAGGCGATCGTCGCGATCGAGGACGCGCGCTTCTACGAGCACGGGGCGATCGACCTCAAGGGCGTGCTGCGCGCGCTCAACGAGAACGCCCAGGACGGCGGCGTGTCCCAGGGCGCCTCCACCCTCACCCAGCAGTACGTGAAGAACGTCTTCGTGGAAGAGGCGGGCAACAACGAGAAGGCGGTCGCCAAGGCCCAGAAGCAGTCCATAGGCCGCAAGATCAAGGAGCTGAAGTACGCGATCCAGGTCGAGAAGGAGCTGGGCAAGAAGCTGATCCTGCAGAACTACCTGAACATCACCTTCTTCGGCCAGCAGGCCTACGGCATCGAGGCCGCCTCCCAGCGCTACTTCAGCAAGCACGCCAAGGACCTGAAGCTGGAGGAGGCGGCCCTGCTGGCCGGCCTCGTCCAGTCGCCCAGCCGCTACGACCCGGTCAACGCCCCACAGGTGGCCAAGGCCCGCCGCGACACCGTGCTGCAGCGCATGGCCGAGGTGAAGGACATCACCCAGGCCCAGGCCGACGCGGCGAAGAAGAAGCCCCTCGGGCTCAAGGTCAGCTCGCCCAAGAACGGCTGCATCACGGCCGTCGACGGCGCCGGGTTCTTCTGCGACTACGTCCGCGCGGTCTTCCTCAACGACCCGGTCTTCGGCAAGACGCGCGAAGAGCGCTCCCAGCGCTGGGACCGCGGCGGCCTGACGATCCGTACGACGCTTGACCCCAAGGCCCAGAAGTCGGTCCAGAACTCGATCAAGGCCCACGTCTACCAGGACGACCCGGTCGCCACCGCCGTCACCCTCGTCGAGCCCGGCACCGGCAAGGTGGTGGCCATGGGCCAGTCGAAGCCGTACGGCTTCGGGACCAACGAGCTGACGATCAACCTGTCCGCGGACAAGGCCATGGGCGGCTCCAACTACGGCTTCCAGGTCGGCTCGACGTTCAAGCCGATCACCGCCGCGGCCGCCCTCGAGCAGGGCAAGAAGCCGTACCAGCGCTACTCGTCCCCGTACAAGATGGACTACCCGAGCCCGGTCTCCACCTGCAACGGCTCCTGGTCCAACAGCGAGGGCTCGACCGTCGAGAACGAGGACATCTCCGAAAAGGGCCCGTACGGCATGAAGGAGGCGCTCGCCAAGTCGATCAACACCTACTTCGTGCAGCTCATCAGCGACATAGGCGTCTGCCCCGTCACCGAGATGGCCGCCAAGATGGGCATGCAGCGCGCGGACGGCCAGAAGCTCAACCAGGTGCCTTCGCTGACCCTCGGCAGCGAGGGCTTCTCCCCGCTGACGATGGCGGGCGCATACGCGACCTTCGCCAACCGCGGTGTCTACTGCACCCCGGTCTTCATCGAGTCGATCACCGGCCCGGGCGGCAAGGACCTGGAGGTCCCCAAGTCCTCGTGCACCCGCGCCATGTCGGAGAAGACCGCCGACACCATGAACACCCTGCTGCGCGGCGTGGTCGAGGACGGCACCGGCAAGAAGGCGGGCCTGGACAACCGCCCGAGCGCCGGTAAGACCGGTACGACGGACGAGCGCAAGGCCGCCTGGTTCGTCGGCTACACCCCGAACCTCGCCGGCGCGGTGTGGGTCGGCGGCTCCGGCTCCAAGGGCGTCGAGATGGAGAACATCCGGATCGGCGGCGTCTTCCACGACAAGGTCTACGGCGCCGACACCCCCGGCCCCATCTGGAGGGACGCCATGACCGGCGCCCTGGAGGGCAAGCCGGCGGAGGACTTCGTCAATGTGCCGATCAAGGACCCCAGCGCGAAGAAGCCCGGCCGCGACGACAACGGCAACGGCGACAAGCCGGGCGGTGACAACGGCGGGAGCAACGGCGGCGCGGACGACCCGTGGCCGGACATCACCATCCCGCCGGACGTGATCGGCGGGGACGACGGCTTGGTCGGCGGCAACCGAGGCGGAAACGGAAACGGCGGGCACGGAAACGGGAACGGAAACAGCAACGGCTGGAACTTCCCGTAGCGCCTGACCGAGGCCGAGGAGCGGCGCCGGAAGGCGGACCCCCTCCGACGGGAAGCGGAACCGAAGAAGAAGAAGAAGAACGGAAGCGGGCCCGGACGACGCCGTCCGGGCCCGCTTCCTGTCTGTCTCCTCGCCTCAGCCCTCGGCGAGCCGCCGCTTGACCGCCGCGGCCACCCGGCCGCCCTCGGCCCGGCCCGCCACCTTCGGGTTCACGATCTTCATCACCGCGCCCATCGCCCGCGGCCCCTGCGCCCCGCCCGCCGCGGCCTCCCGCACGGCCTCGGCCACCAGCGCGTCCAGCTCCTCGTCCGTGAGCTGCTTGGGCAGATACTCCGCGAGCACCTCGCCCTCGGCCCGCTCCCGCTCGGCCTGCTCCGCACGCCCACCCTGCGCGAACGCGTCGGCCGCCTCGCGGCGCTTCTTCGCCTCCCGCGCGATGATCTTCTCCACCTCGGCATCGGACAGCTCCCGGGCGGCCTCGCCCGCGACCTCTTCCTTCTGGATCGCGGTGAGGGTCAGCCGGAGCGTGGAGGAGCGCAGCTCGTCACGCGTCTTGATCGCTGCGGTGAGATCGCCCTGCAGCCTGGACTTGAGCGTGGTGGTCATGTCGTCGAGTCTGCCAGCCCTCGCCGGGAATCACCCGAAGATTTATCGCCCGGCCACGGTCTGCGACCATGGGGACCATGCGCGCGCGATACGGAGTACCCCTCGGAATCACGGCGGTCGGCGCCGCCGGCCTCGCCTACGCCGCCGGATTCGAAGTCCGGTCCTTTCGCCTCCGACGGGTGACCGTCCCCGTACTGCCACGGGGCATGCGTCCCCTGCGCGTGCTCCAGGTCTCCGACATCCACATGGTCAGCGGCCAGCGCAAGAAGCAGCGCTGGCTCCAGTCCCTCGCCGGCCTCCGCCCCGACTTCGTCATCAACACCGGCGACAACCTCTCCGACCCGGAGGGCGTCCCCGAGGTGCTGGACGCGCTCGGCCCCCTCATGGAGTTCCCCGGCGCGTACGTCTTCGGCTCGAACGACTACTACGGCCCCAGGCTGCGCAACCCCGCCCGCTACCTGATGGAGAAGGCCAGCGGCAAGCACGGCCTCAACGGCAATCCCCCCGTCGTCGGCGCGATCCACAACCCGTGGGAAGAGCTCCGCGACGCCTTCGACACGGCCGGCTGGGTCGGCCTGTCCAACACCCGCGGCCGGCTGAAGCTGGACGACGTGGAGATCGCCCTGACCGGCCTGGACGACCCCCACATCAAGCGCGACCGCTACGGCCAGGTGGCCGGCGGCCCCGAATCCGGCGCCGACCTCTCCCTGGCCGTCGTCCACGCCCCCTACCTGCGCGTTCTCGACGCCTTCACCGCCGACCGCTACCCCCTGATCCTCGCCGGCCACACCCACGGCGGCCAGCTCTGCATCCCCTTCTACGGCGCCCTCGTCACCAACTGCGACCTGGACGCCCGCCGCGTCAAGGGCCTCTCCACCCACCACGCCGCCGGCCACACCTCCTACCTCCACGTCTCCGCCGGCTGCGGCACCAACCGCTACACCCCGGTCCGCTTCGCCTGCCCCCCCGAGGCCACCCTCCTCACCCTCACCCCACCCACCCCCTGAGCCCCTTCTCCCCCTCCTCCCCCTGCTCTCCACCGCCTCCGCCCGCCGAACGACCGCCGCCCCCGCCCCGACCTGCGAGCCCTCGAAAACCGGATTTCGTGTCTGGCCACGGGTCCGCTAAAGTAGAGCTCGTTGCTTCGGGGTGTAGCGCAGCTTGGCAGCGCGCTTCGTTCGGGACGAAGAGGTCGTGGGTTCAAATCCCGCCACCCCGACACAGGTCAGAGGGCTCGGTGTGCAAGTCGCACCGGGCCCTCTGTCATGATGCGGAAGGTCGGCATCGCGACGGAGTCCGGCTCATCCCACTGGATGGTGGCCCACGGCCCGCGCCGGATCAGTGCCGTCTTCATGCCGACCTTGGCCGCCGGGCGGATGTCGTTGTCCATCCGGTCGCCCACGTAAAGGATCTCCTCGGCCCGGCAGGGGGCCGCGTCCGCCACATGGGAGAAGAACGCCGGATCAGGCTTGGACACGCCCCAGTCGTCGGACGTGGCGATGAAGTCGGCCGGGAGGTCGAGGGAGCGCAGAACGCCCCCGGCCCGCACGGTCTGGTTGCCCGCGACGCCCACCCACAGACCGGCATCCCGCAGCGCGGTCAGCGTCGGACGGACATCGGGTTATAGATCGCTGTTGTCGAAGTGCTCCGGCTGGCCGGCCTGAGCCCGCTTCTCCCGCTCTTCGGACAGATCAAACCCAGGGCGGAAGACCTGGAACGTCTCGCGGTAGTCCCGACCCTGAGCGATCACGGCGCCGAACATTGCTGCGAACGTGTGCCGGGGCACCCCAGCCAATCCGCCCACGTGCCGTACTCGCGCGTCTCGTCTACCAGGCACTCACCGACATCGAACACCACAGCTCGGATCATGGTGAGCAGGGTAGGCCAACCAGGGCCCGCATCGCGGACGCCGCCCAGAGGTCCGCTCCGAGTCGCCACCCCCTGAGCAGACAAACGGAGGAGGCACCACCCCGGGCTCTGTGGGTGGTGCCTCCGGTTCTGTTGCCCACAAAGATCGTGGATCAGCCGATGCAGCCTGCTACCGCCGGGGAACTGCCAGTGCAGTTATTGGGGTTGTTGGCCACTACGGGACTGCTGTTCAAGGTTGTGGTGGAGGCGCTGTTGAAGATGCCACCTGCCGTCGAGCCCGCCTTGTTCGCAATCACCGCGGTGCTGTTGAGGGTGGCGGTGGATCCGGTCAGAGTCGCCAGACCGCCGCCGGACGTGCCCGCCTCGTTCACTTCGACCACGCTGCTGTTGAGAGTGGTGCTCGCGTTGTCGCGGGTCAGCAGGCCGCCGCCGAAGGTGGTCGCCTTGTTGGACAGGAAGAGGGTGCTGCCGATGGTTGCCTGACCACTGCCGCTGAAGTTGGCGAGACCGGCCCCGCGGTTCGCGGAGTTACCGGTGAAGACGTCACCTGAGAGCGTCAGCGACCGGTCGTTGGCCAGTCCGCCGCCATCACCCCCGGCGGTGTTGCCGGAGAAGTAGCTGCTCCTGACCGTCAGCGTGCCGTCGTTGGCCAGTCCACCACCGTTGACGTTCGCCGTGTTGTTGGTGAGGAAACTGGATTGGATCGTGCCGGTGGTACCGGTGTCGAAGCCGAGGCCGCCGGAGAAGTTTCCTGTGTTTCCCGTGACCGTCGCGGCGGTCAGTGTGAGGGATCCGCCGCCGCTGACTCCGATTCCGCCACCGAATCCGCTGGCTGTGTTCTTGCTGATGGTGCTGGCTGTGACGGCGGTGGTGCCGTTGCTGAAGATGCCGCCTCCGTTGTTGGCGGTGTTTCCGGTGATGGTGCTGCCGGCCTGGACGGTCAGCTTGCGCCCGGAGTCGACGAGAATGCCTCCACCGTCGGCACTGGAGTCGAGGTCGCCGTTGCGTACGGTGAGTGTGTTGAGGGTCAGGTTGCCAGCCGGGCCCCCCACCTCGAAGATGCGGAACAGGGGTGAGCCGGTGGCTCGTTCGATGGTTGCGGCGTTGCCGTTGATGGTGACAGCGGCTGTGATCACAGGCAGCCCGTTGCTGTCGTTGTCGACCGAGTTGAGGCTGTAGGTGCAGCCCGGGAACAGGTTGATGGTGCCGCCGCCGCTGTTGGCGGCGTTGATAGCGGCCTTCAGGTCCGTGACCGTGCAGCCGATGACTGCGGCGGACGCCGGGCTGGGCAAGGCCGCGAGGCCGATGGCCAGCCCGATGGCGGAGAGTATTCCGCCTGCTCTGAGTGAGAACTTCACGGGGGGACTCCTTGCTTTGTGGGCAGCCTGGTTGGCCGGCCCTCAGCCCGAGCCGGGCCCCGCCCGTTCAGATGAGGCAGAAGACACGGCGCACAAACGCGGCGGGCGGATCCCAACTCGGCGCAAGACCACGCGGGCGCGTTGTTGTCTCGCTTAGCACGATTGAAGCCATGGGACGCAGAACAACAAAGGCGTGAATAAGTGCAACTTGAGGCGTAAGTAACTAATGCGACAATCTCATGAAGTATCAGTAAAGACGTTTCTCACCCCGGCGCACGCCCCAGCCAGCGTTCAGCGAGTGCTGTACAGCAGCGAAGTACAGCAGCCGCCTCAACCACGGTCGATCGACTCCGGCCCCAGTCGACCGGCTGACCAGCCCAGCAGACCTCAGCGACCGTCCCGCCCGTAGTTCGGGACGAAGAGGTCGTGGGTTCAAATCCCGCCACCCCGACACAGGTCAGAGGGCCACCTACCAGTTTTGGTAGGTGGCCCTCTGCGTTACTACGGTGCAGGCGCCCGCGTCCTCCAACTCCAGCGCCGACGCCAGCCGATGAATCTCAGCATGGCGGGTCGATCGCCTTCCGCGACGGTCAATCGGCCTTGCTCACCGCGGCGTCGAGGAGAGGCCCGAGTTCCCGGGCCGCGGTGGTCAGGGCGCGGACGTTCCGCTCGGCGCGGGCGATGATGATCGCCCCTTCCAGGGTGCTGATCATGAGCGTGGCGAGGGCGGCGGCCCGGTCCTCGGGCACTCCCATGCCTGCCAGGGCCCGGGCCACCGCGCCGGTCCAGTGGCCGAGCGCGGCGGCCGCGGCCTCCCGTGTGGAGTCGGTGGACTCCGCGCAGTCCACCGTGGCGGCGGCCACCGGGCAGCCGCCCGCGAAGCCGGTGGTCCGGTACTCGTCGGTCCACTGGCGCACCATCTCGGCGAACAGCCCACTGGGCGTCGGCTCGGGCAGGGCGGAGAGGAAGCGGGCCACCCGGTTGGCCGCGTACCGGCCCGCCCAGCCCACCGCCTCGTTGACCAATTGCTCCTTGCCGCCCGGGAAGTAGTGCTGGAGCGAGCCGCGCGGTGCGTCCGCGTGTGCGGCGACCTCGCGCATCCCTGTGGCGGCGACCCCCTCGCGCCGGATGAGCTGGGCCGCGCTGAAGACCATCCGCTCGCGCGGCCCGCGCCCGGACGTCTCGTTCGCCGCCATCCCCGACCCCTCTCCAGCCTTTCCCCGCGCTTGCGTGTGTCCAGCCTATGACCGTCGTCATAGGGACGACTACTATGACCGCTGTCATAGTCGGCTCGGACGCATGGCGGTGCATCGTGTACGTGGGATTCGTCGGCCTCGGAGTCATGGGGCGGCCCATGGCGCTCAACCTCGCCCGCGCGGGCACTCCCGTGGTGGTCTGGAACCGCACTCCGGCCACGTGCGAACCCCTGCGGGCCGCGGGAGCCGAGGTCGCGGCGAGTCCCGCCGAGGTCTTCGACCGGGCCGGCACCGTGTTCCTCATGCTGGCCGACGAGACCGCCGTGGACGCGGTCCTGGGACGCGGCACCCCGGACTTCGCCACGCTCGTCGCCGGACACACCGTCGTCCACATGGGAACGACCGCGCCGGAGTACTCGGGCAGCCTGGAGGACGACATCCGGGCGGCCGGCGGCAGATATGTCGAGGCCCCGGTGTCCGGCTCCCGGGTCCCGGCGGAGCAGGGGCAGTTGGTGGCGCTGCTGGCGGGCGACGAGGACGCCGTGGCGGCGGTGCGGCCCCTGCTCGCCCCCATGTGCCGGCAGGCGTTCGACTGCGGGCCCGTACCGGGTGCCCTGTTGCTGAAGTTCTCGGTGAACCTGTTCCTGATCACGCTGGTCACCGGCCTGACCGAGGCGTTCCACTTCGCCGACCGGCACGGGCTGGACCGGCGGCTGTTCCTGGATGTGCTGGACGCAGGGCCGATGGCGAGCGCCGTCTCCCGGATGAAGGCCCCCAAGCTGCTGGCCCGCGATTTCGCGGTGCAGGCGGCGGCGTCGGACGTACTGAAGAACAACCGGCTGATCGCCGAGGCCGCCCGGAAGGCCGGCCTGGCCTCTCCCCTGCTCGACGTCTGCCACACCCTCTTCGACGAGACCGTGACCCGGGGCCACGGCGGCGAGGACATGGTGGCCGTGCTGCGCGCGCTGGAGGCGCGGACCGCCGAGAAAGGAGTTTGAACAGCCCCTTTGGCCCACGGCCTGGGCCTGCGAGCACGATTCCTAGCACTGCTATACATTCGAGCAGTGAACATCTAGCATTGCCGTAGAATCTAGCAACGCTAGATCCCGGGAGGGGACATGCAGGACGTGCTCGCTGTCGTCACGGTCGTGGTGGTCGGGCTGATGGTGGGGGTTGAGCTGGCGGTGGCGGCGTTCGTCAACCCGATCCTCGACCGACTCCCGGAGGACGGCGGCCTGGCGGCCCGCAGCGACGGCGCGCGGGTGCTGGGGCGGGTCATGCCGTTCTGGTACATCGGCTCGATGGTGCTCGGAGCGCTGTGGACCCTCCACGCCTGGGGCGACTCGCGGGTGGCGCTGATCGTCACGGCCACCGCGCTGCTCGTGGTGAGCGTGGTGATGTCGATCCTTCTGCTCGTGCCCATCAACTCGCGGGTCGCCCAGTGGTCGAACGGCGACCTCCCGACCGACTGGCGGGAGCAGCTCCGGCGTTGGGATCGCTTCCACTTCGTTCGCGTGGCGGTCATCGTCAGCGCCTTCGCCCTCTTCACGATCGCCCTCGTGTGACGGTCCGGCCGCGGGGAGGACGGCGCCTCGAGCCGGCTCAGGTGCCGGCGTCGCCGAGCCCCGCGCCCGCGGAGCCCCCCGCGCCGCTCGCCGCCTCCGCCCCGTCCGCCGCCTCCGTCGCCGCCGCGATGCTGAAGAGCCCGCCCTCCGGGTCGCGGAGGGCCGCGATGCGGCCGTACGGGGTGTCGGCCGGGGCGGAGATGATGCCGCCGCCGAGGGCGGCGGCCTGGGCGGCGGCACGGTCGACGTCGTCGACGCAGAAGTAGACGTGCCAGCGGGGGCGGACATTGGGGTCGGGGGCGGCCTCCAGGGCGCCGCCGCGCAGCCCGGCGACGGCCTTGCCGTCGATGTGCAGGACCACCCGGTCGTGCTCGAAGCGGACGTCGCAGCGCTCCTGGCCCTGGGCGTCCCAGCCGAAGACGTGGCCGTAGAAGAGCGCGGCCTCGAACGCGTCGCGGGTGCGCAGCTCCAGCCAGACGGGGGCGCCCGGCCGGCGCTCGCCCCACCAGGCGGAGGAGAGCTCGCCCTCCCAGATGCCGAAGACGGCGCCGTCCGGGTCGGCCGCCCAGGCCACGCGGCCGCTGCCGAACTCCAGCGGGCCGACGGCGACGGTGCCGCCGCGCTCGCGGGCGCGCCAGGCGATGTCGTCGGCGCTGTCGGCCGCGAAGTAGGTGGTCCAGGTGACCGGCAGGATCGCACCCGTCGCGGCGGGGGTGCCCATGCCGACGGTCGGCGCGCCGTCCGGGGTGAACGCGATGGTGTACCGGCCGTGGCCGTGGCGACTGGGCCGGAAGCGCCAGCCGAAGAGGTCTCCGTAGAAACTCTGGGCGCCCTCCAGGTCGGCCGCCATGAGGCTGACCCAGCACGGCGCGCCTTGGACGGCGCGGAATCTCTCCCGCCTCTCCACGGCCGCTCACCTCATTCCGCCTCCGCTTGCGCGGAGCGGTCGTCCTTCCGCGTGCGCGCAGCCTTCACCGTCCCACATGATGCCCGTTAGGTCCACTTTCCTCCGTTTGCCCGGGGTCCGCCACCTCGGACGTACGCCGGGTCGTGCGCCGGAGCGCCCGCTGTGGCGTATCACACCGAGCCGCACTACAGAAGGCATTACGGACACCCGACCAAAGCAAGGCAGTATTGCGCCCATGTCGAATCTCCGCTCAAACATCATGGCCTGGCTGGGGCGCAAGTACTTTTCGCGGCTGCAGAAGAACGGCTTCGACTTGTCCAAGATGTCGTTTCTTCCGGACGCCACGCTCGCCCCGCTGCGGCGCGACGGCCTTGACCCGGTGGCGGAATTGGCCCGCACCAGGGCAAAAGAGCCCATAAGCAGGCTTCCGCTGCCTTTCGGGATAAAAGGATGGCTTGTCACCGGATATGACGAGACCAAGGCCGTGCTGGGCCGGACGAGCGGATTCAGCTCGGATTTCACCAACCTCGCGGAGAAGAACATCGGGATCGCCGCCCAGCAGAATCCAGGAGGCCTCGGCTTCAGCGATCCACCGACGCATACGAGATTGCGACGCCTGCTGACGCCGGAGTTCACCATGCGCCGGCTCAGCAGGCTCACGCCGCGGATCCACTCCATCGTCGAGGAGCGGCTCGACGACATGGCCGCGACGGCCGCGCGCGACGGCTCGGTCGACCTGGTGCAGGCCTTCGCCCTGCCCATCCCCTCCCTGGTCATCTGCGAGCTGCTCGGCGTGCCGTACGAGGACCGCGCCGACTTCCAGCAGCTGAGCATGGCCCGCTTCGACCTGTTCGGCGGGGCGGACGCCTCGTTCGGCGCGATATCCGACTCGCTGTCGTACCTGCTGGACATCGTCAAGAAGCAGCGCGAGACGCCCGGCGACGGGCTGCTGGGCATGCTGGTCAAGGAGCACGGCGACGAGATCGGCGACCAGGAGCTGGCCGGGCTCGCCGACGGGGTGCTCACCGGCGGCTTCGAGACGACCGCCAGCATGCTGGCGCTCGGCACGCTGGTGCTGCTGCGCAGCCCCGAGCGGTTCGCGGAGATCCGCGACAACGACGACGTGGTCGACCGGTTCGTCGAGGAGCTGCTGCGCTACCTCACGGTCGTCCAGGTGGCCTTCCCGCGGTTCGCCAAGGAGGACATGGAGATCGCCGGTACGAAGATATCCAGCGGCGATCTGGTGCTGTGCTCGCTCAGCGGGGCGAACCGCGACGAGCGGCTCGGCCCGGACATGGAACGCTTCGATCCGCACCGGCAGACCTCCTCCCACCTGGCCTTCGGCCACGGCATCCACCGGTGCATCGGCGCCGAGCTGGCCAAGATGGAACTCCGCGCGGCCTATCCCGCGCTGGTGCGGCGGTTCCCGGAGATGCGCCTGGCGGTCGCGCCGGAGCAGCTCTCGTTCCGGAAGCTGTCCATCGTGTACGGCGTGGACGCGCTGCCGGTGACGCTGAAGTAGCCCTGCCGGTCATCCGCCGGGTGCCGGGTGCGTTGGCGAGGATCACGGCATCGGACTCCGGGCGGAATCGGGTTTGATGGGGGGATGAATGACGCACAGACCATGCCCGACTGGGAGAAACGCTTCCGGGCTCCGCGCGTCTCGCTGCCCGACTGGGCCGAGGACGCGCCGGACCGGGCGCTTTTCGTGTCCAACGCGACGGGGACGTACGAGCTGTACGCCTGGGACCGGGCGACCGGGGCGCAGCGCCAGGTGACCGACCGGCCGAACGGCACGACGGACGGGGTGCTCTCGCCGGACGGCCAGTGGATCTGGTGGTTCTCGGACACCGACGGCGACGAGTTCGGGGTGTGGATGCGCCAGCCGTTCGTCCCGGACGACAGTGCCGGGGCCGGGGCCGGGAGGGACCGGCAGGCAGGCGACGAGACGGGCCGGGAGACGAGCCAGGAGACGGACCGGGCGAGCCGCGGCGGGCCGGACGAGCCCGCGACGCCCGGACTCGCCCCCTCGTACCCCGCCGGCCTGGCACTCGGCCGGGACGGCACCGCCGTCGTCGGGCGGTCCACGGACGAGGACGGCTCGACCGTCCACGTCGTACGGCCCGGGGCCGCGCCCCAGGAGATCTACCGCCACCGCGAGTCGGCCGGGGTGGGCGACCTGTCGTACGACGGGACGCTGATCGCGATCGAGCACACCGAGCACGGCGACGCCATGCACTCGGCGATCCGGGTCGTACGGCTGGACGGCACGCCGGTCGCGGAGCTGGACGACACCAAGGGCGGCACCCAGGAGCTGGGCCTGTCCGTCATGGGGTTCGCTCCGGTCGCCGGGGACACCCGGCTGCTGGTCGGGCACCAGCGGCGGGGCCGCTGGGAGCCGATGGTGTGGGACCCGCTGACCGGCGTGGAGACGGCCCTGGCCATCGACCTGCCCGGGGACGTCGGCGCCGACTGGGTGCCGGACGGGACGGCGCTGCTGGTCGAGCACAGCTACCAGGCGCGCAGCGAGCTGTGGCGGTACGACCTCGCCTCCGGCGAGCTGACCCGCCTCGACACCCCCACGGGCACCATCTCGGGGGCGACGGCCCGGCCGGACGGCACGGTGGAGTTCCTGTGGTCCTCGGCGGCCGAGCCGCCGCAGGTGCGCTCGACGAGCGGACGGGTGGTGCTCGACCCGCCGGGGCCGCGGGCGCCCGGGTCGGTGCCGGTCACCGACGTATGGGTGGAGGGGCCCGGCGGACGGGTGCACGCCCTGGTGCACAGGCCCGCGGGCGAGGGCCCCTTCCCGACCGTCTTCGACATCCACGGCGGGCCGACCTGGCACGACAGCGACGCCTTCGCGGCGGGCCCGGCCGCCTGGGTGGACCACGGCTTCGCGGTGGTACGGGTCAACTACCGGGGCTCGACCGGATACGGGCGGGCGTGGACGGACGCGCTCAAGCACCGCGTCGGCCTGATCGAGCTGGAGGACATCGCGGCCGTACGCGAGTGGGCGGTCGAATCGGGGCTCGCCGACCCCGAGCGGCTGGTGCTGGCCGGCGGCTCGTGGGGCGGCTATCTGACGCTGCTGGGGCTCGGCACCCAGCCGGAGGCGTGGGCGGTGGGGCTCGCGGCCGTGCCGGTCGCGGACTACGTCACGGCGTACCACGACGAGATGGAGGCCCTGAAGGCGATGGACCGCACGCTGCTGGGCGGCACGCCGGAAGAGGTCCCCGAGCGCTTCGAGGCGTCCTCACCGCTCACGTACGTGGATGCCGTACGGGCGCCGGTCTACATCTCGGCGGGGGTCAACGATCCGCGCTGCCCCATCCGGCAGATCGACAACTACGTGGAGCGGCTGGCGCGGCGCGGCGCCCCGCACGAGGTGTACCGGTACGACGCGGGGCACGGCTCGCTGGTGGTGGAGGAGCGGATCAAGCAGTTGCGCTTGGAGATCGAGTTCGCTCAGCGTCACCTTCGGCCTCGTCCGGAGCAGTAGCGGTCGGCGCAGCCCCATCCGGAGCAGCCTCGGCCGGCGCAGCCCCGTCCGGAGCGGTAGCGGTCGGCGCGGCTTCGGCCGGGCCGACGGGAGAATCCGACGGGGCGATCCCGAGCGCCAGG
The DNA here is from genome assembly GCF_039532705.1 of Streptomyces sparsogenes subsp. cuspidosporus. Lineage (NCBI taxonomy): Bacteria > Bacillati > Actinomycetota > Actinomycetes > Kitasatosporales > Streptomycetaceae > Streptomyces > Streptomyces sparsogenes. The sequence continues at coordinate 197,656 of NZ_BAAASD010000013.1, forward strand.
TCGCGCGCCGTCTCCACCTCCCGGCGGAACAGCCGGAACCACATGAAGACGACGAAGCCCGCGAAGACGAACCACTCGCCGGTGTAGCCGAGGTTCTGGAACGCCTTGAGGTCGAGCCCCGTGCCGTCCGCGACGGCCGGGGGCACCGGCTTCAGGGCGCCGGGGGCGGAGGCGGAGGTGATCCACGCGTCGTACACCTGGTACGGCACGAGGTTGACCAGCGAGGCGGCGCTGATCATGCCCAGCTGGCCGCGCGGCAGCCCGCCGCGCGCCCGCACACCGTCGCTGTCCTGGTGCTCGGACGCCTGCAGCGCCCCGGTCACGGTCACCTCACCGGCCGGGGGCGCGGGCACCTTGGCGAGGTCGGCCCTGTCGTCGGCGTCGCCGGGGAGCCAGCCCCGTACGACGGGCAGCGCCTTGCCCCCGTCCGTACGCAGCAGCGTCAGCACGTAGAAGCCGTCCCGGTCGCCGAGGCGCCGGTCCGGGACGAGCATTTGGTGCGCGGTGTCGTAGCGCCCGGTCGCGGTGGCCAGCCGACCCGAGGTCTGGTCGGTGACCGGCAGCAGCGTAAGCAGCGGCTCGGCGGTCTCCTTGGCTGCGGCCGAGCGGTCCTGCTGCTTGTTGTGGGTGTCGACGCGCGCCTCGAAGCGGCTGAGCTGCCAGCTGCCCATGAACAGGCAGACCGGGATCGCCAGCACGGCGAAGATGTTGATCACCCACCAGCGGGGCGTCAGCAGGAACCGATACACACCACCACGGTACGGGCCGGGCGCGGCGACGCTGCTGTCGGGGCACGGTTCTCCCCCGGATTCGGGGCGCGAGCCCCCCGGTTCACGGCGCGGGCCTCCCCCGTTCCGCGGCACGGGCCCCCGGTTTCCGGGCGTGGCCCGTACCCGGTTCGCGTCACGGCTCGCCCCGGCCCCCGCCGGCAGGTGCTCGCCGGGGGCCAGGCCGGGCCGGGCTCAGGAGCCGGCCAGGACCCCGGTGCGGTAGATCGTCCCCGCGCAGGCGCCGTTGAGCGTCACACTCGCCGCGACCGGCTCGCCGGCCTCCGGCGTGTAGCTGACCAGGACGCTGCCGGCCGGCTGCTCGCCGTCGCCGCCCGTGCCCGGGCTGTCGCCAGGACCGCCCGAGCTGGGCTCGCCATCCGCCCCGGAGGCCGAGTCCGGTGTGGGGTCGGGGCTCGGCGGCGTGGTGCTGGTGTTGGAGCAGCCGGAGGTGCCGCCGCCCGACTGCGGGATCCACGCGAACCGCACCTCGTACGCCTGGCCGGGCTTCAGGATGAGCTGGCCGGGCGCGGTGGCCGGGTCGGGCAGGCCGCCGGCCTCGTCGCCGGAGGTGTGGTCGACGACGAAGATCCGCGAGCTGTCCGCGCCGCCCTGCGGGCTCGGGCTGACATTGCCGCCGCCCTGGACCGTGCAAGGGGTGTCGGAGATGTTGACCACCCGGAACGAACCGTAGACCCGCCCCTCGGCGTCGGCCGCCCCGGTCGTCCCCGTGGCACTGCCGAGCTGGGCGCGGGTGCAGGTGGGCGAGGTGGCGTTGAGCGTGCTGGAGGGGTCGGGGGCCACGCCGCCCGAGTCGCCGCCCGGCTTCTTGGACGGGTCGGTCTTCTTGTCGTCCTTGCCCGTGTGCCGCTTGTCCTCGCCGCCCTTGCCGGAGGGGCGGGGAGTCTGGGTCTCTCCGCTGCCCTCGCCGTGCTTGTCCTGGTCCGCGCCGGGCGTGCGGTGGCTGCTGCCGGCGATGGCCGGGCGGTCGTCCGAGCCGCCGGTGGTGGCGACGTGGACCAGCGCGGGCAGCGCGGCCCCGCCGAGCACCACCGCCGCCACGGCGCCGACCAGGGCCTGGCGGCGGCGCGTACGGCGGGCGGGGACGGCGCGCCGCAGGTGTTCGAGGGAGTGGGGGGACGGTTCGAGCTCGTCGACGGCGCCGTGCAGGAGTCGGCGCAGGGCGTCCTCGTCCATCACGTCCGGGCCGTGGCCGGAGCCATGGTCCAAGTCGCCGCTGGTCGGGTCGCCGTGGTCCAAGTCGCCGCTGGTCGGGTCGCCGTGGTCCAGGTCGCCGCTGGTCGGGTCGCCGTGGTCCAAGTCGCCGCGGTCCGCGCCCTGTCCGTCCCCCGCCGTGTGGTCCGTGTCCGCGGCCTTGCTGAGCGGCGCCGTGCCGTCCGGCTCGTGAGCGTCCCGCCGGTCGGGGTTCCCCGGGGCCGGCTCGTATGTGTCGTCGTTCATGCCGGAGCCTCCATTGCGACGCGAAGCGCCGCGATGCCACGCGATCCGTACGCCTTGACCGAGCCGAGCGATATGCCGAGCGTCTCGGCGACCTGGGCCTCGGTCATGTCCGCGAAGTAGCGCAGCACGAGGACCTCGCGCTGTCGGCGCTGCAGTCCTCTCATTGCCTTGATCAATTGGTCCCGCTCGAGCTGCTCGTACGCCCCCTCCTCGGCGCTGGCCATGTCGGGCATCGGCTTGGAGAGCAGCTTCAGTCCGAGGATGCGGCGGCGCAGCGCCGAGCGCGAGAGGTTGACGACAGTCTGCCGCAGATAGGCGAGCGTCTTCTCCGGGTCCCGGACCCGGCGCCGCGCCGAGTGCACGCGGATGAACGCCTCCTGCACGACGTCCTCGCAGGACGCGGTGTCGTCGAGGAGCAGGGCGGCGAGACCGAGCAGCGACCGGTAGTGGGCGCGGTAGGTCTCGGTGAGGTGATCGACTGTGGTGCCCGCTGCCATCGCGTCGTCAGTGTCCTCGCGCCCTGTCGGAATCTGCGCGGGGCGCGCGGTCGGCCATGGCGCGATCACCGGCATGCCGCCGGGGATGCGAGGACGCGGGGGCCGCACTGCCGTGCCGCCGCGCCCGGGAACCGTTGCGATGCCGAATACCTCTGCTGCCACGCCAGTTGGACACACTGCTCCCTGTCAGGGTTGTACGCGTGAGACATCGCTTTTGACGATGCGATGAATACCCCCATGCACACCAACCCGTCCCCAATGCCTGATTTGCCCAACGCCCACTGCGGGGCGGCTGAAAAGACGCTCCCCGCCCGCTGCCGGTTGCAGCGAGCGGGGAGGGATTCTCCTAACAGATCTTTGCCCCGGTTTGAGCCCCGTTCAAGTGGTCCAGGCCATTGTTCGGGTCACAGAAACCTCACAGTTGCCCGCGCCGGAAGGCCACCACTCTACGCGGCGGCCGTCAGCTCCGCCGCGACGACCTCCGCGATCTGCGCCGTGTTGAGCGCGGCGCCCTTGCGGAGGTTGTCGCCGCACACGAACAGCTCGAGCGCCTTGGGGTCGTCCAGCGAGCGCCGCACCCGGCCCACCCACGTCGGGTCGGTGCCCACGACATCGGCCGGAGTGGGGAACTCCCCCTCCGCCGGGTTGTCGCACAGCACCACCCCGGGCGCGGCCGCCAGGATCTCGTGCGCCTGGTCCACCGTCACCTCGTTCTCGAACCGCGCGTGCACGGCCAGGGAGTGGGTGGTGATCACGGGCACGCGGACGCAGGTCGCGGTGACCCGCAGCTCCGGCAGCCCCAGGATCTTGCGGGACTCGTTGCGGACCTTGAGCTCCTCCGAGGACCAGCCGTCCTCCTTGAGCGAGCCCGCGAACGGCACCACGTTCAGCGCCATCGGCCCGGGGAACGGCCCGGTGTCGCCGACCGCCCGCCGTACGTCGCCCGGCTGGGTGCCCAGCTCCGTACCGGCGACGAGGGCGAGTTGGGCCCGGAGGGTGTCGATGCCCTCCTTGCCCGCCCCGGAGACCGCCTGGTACGAGGAGACGATCAGCTCCTGGAGCCCGAACTCGGCGTGCAGCGCGCCCATCGCGACGATCATCGAGAGCGTGGTGCAGTTGGGGTTGGCGATGATGCCGCGCGGGCGGACACGGGCCGCGTGCGCGTTGACCTCGGGGACCACCAGCGGCACCTCGGGGTCCATCCGGAAGGCCCCGGAGTTGTCGACGACGACCGCGCCCTTGCTCGCCGCGATCGGCGCCCACTGCGCGGAGACCTCGTCCGGCACGTCGAACATCGCGATGTCGACGCCGTCGAAGGCCTCCTCGCTCAGCGCGATCACCTCGACCTGCTCGCCCCGTACGGCCAGCTTCCGGCCGGCCGAGCGCGGCGAGGCGATCAGCCGGATCTCGCCCCAGATGTCCGCCCGCTCGGACAGGATCGAGAGCATGACGGTGCCGACGGCTCCGGTCGCGCCGACGACGGCGAGCGTCGGCTTCCGGCCACCGGCACCGCCACGGCCGGTCATCGGCCGGTCCCTCCGTAGACGACGGCTTCCACGCTGTCGCTGTCCAGCCCGAAGGCGGTGTGCACGGCCCGGACCGCTTCCTTCACGTCGTCGGCGCGGGTGACGACCGAGATGCGGATCTCGGAGGTCGAGATCAGTTCGATGTTGACCCCGGCGTTGGACAGCGCCTCGAAGAAGGTCGCGGTCACCCCCGGGTTCGTCCGCATGCCGGCGCCGACCAGCGAGATCTTGGCGATCTGGTCGTCGTAGCGGAGCGAGTCGAAGCCGATCAGCGACTGCGCCTTGGACAGCGCACTCATGGCCTTGTGACCATCGGTCTTCGGGAGGGTGAAGGAGATGTCGGTCAGACCGGTCGACGCGGCGGAGACGTTCTGCACCACCATGTCGATGTTGAGCTCGGCGTCCGAGATCGTACGGAAGATGGCGGCGGCCTCACCCGGCTTGTCCGGCACCCCGACGACCGTGATCTTGGCCTCGGAGGTGTCATGGGCCACACCCGAGATGATCGCCTGCTCCATCGGCTGATCCCCTTGTGGTTCGTTGCTGACCCACGTGCCCTTGAGCCCGGAGAAGGACGAGCGGACGTGGATCGGGATGTTGTAACGGCGTGCGTATTCCACACAGCGGTGCAGCAGCACCTTGGAGCCGGAACTGGCCAGTTCCAGCATGTCCTCAAACGAGATCCAGTCAATCTTGCGGGCCTTCTTGACCACCCGCGGGTCGGCGGTGAACACACCGTCGACATCCGTGTAGATCTCGCAGACCTCGGCATCCAGGGCGGCCGCGAGGGCGACGGCGGTGGTGTCGGAGCCACCGCGGCCCAGGGTGGTGATGTCCTTCTTGTCCTGGGACACACCCTGGAAGCCCGCGACGATCGCGATGTTCCCCGCGTCGATCGACTCCCGGATGCGACCGGGCGTGACGTCGATGATTCGCGCCTTGTTGTGGACCGAGTCGGTGATGACACCGGCCTGGCTGCCGGTGAAGGACTGCGCCTCGTGGCCGAGGTTTTTGATCGCCATCGCCAGCAGGGCCATGGAGATCCGCTCTCCCGCGGTCAGCAGCATGTCGAACTCGCGCCCCGACGGAATCGGGGACACCTGCTCGGCGAGATCGATCAGCTCGTCCGTCGTGTCGCCCATCGCGGAAACCACGACGACCACCTGGTGGCCGTTCTTCTTGGCTTCGACGATTCGCTTGGCGACCCGCTTGATGCCCTCGGCATCGGCAACGGAGGAGCCTCCGTACTTCTGCACGACAAGGCCCACGTGCGCTCCTCACGGCTCTCAGTAATGCGGTCGGCTCAGTCTAACGAGTGGCTGGAAAATACCCCGCCTATATCACATTGCGAGACATATGACTCACGCTGCGATCAGACGCAAGGCCGGGTCGCGCCACGGAGCCGCATATCAGCACTTTCCGCATCATTTCCGCTTCCCGTCCCCTCCACCCGCTCAGCGACCAACCCTGCCCGCTCCCGCGCAAAGCATACGGAAACGTAACCCAGGTCACACTCGGGGTCACGGTGCGTGCCCGATGTCGGCGGGCCCCCTGAACTCGACTCCCTGACGCCTGCTTACGACTTCACGGACCGGATGCCGAGAGGGGCCGCGATCTCCGCCGCCATGACCCGCCCCGCCTCCTCGGCGAGCTCCTCGTCACCGTCCGTGTTGCTGTCGGTGTCCAGGCCGTCCAGCTCGTCCAGCGGGCTGTCCAGCCGCACATGGGCGACCAGCGACTGCAGCGCGCGCAGGGCCGCGGAGGCGGTCGTGCCCCAGTTGGACAGGTACGAGAACTGCCACCACCACAGCGCCTCGCTGATCCGGCCGTCGCGGTAGTGGGCCATGCCGTGCCGCAGATCGGTGATGATGTCGGCCAGATCGTCGGAGATCCGGCAGGCGACGGGCTGGCTGCGCGGCACGTACGGGTCGAAGACCTCGGAGTAGACGTCCACCGGGTCGAGCAGCCGGGCGAAGCGCTCGCGCAGCTCGTCGACGTCCGGCTCGGGGCCGACGTCCGGCTCGTACCGCTCGTCGGGGACGAAGTCCTCGTGCGCGCCCAGCCGCCCGCCCGCGAGGAGCAGCTGGGAGAGCTCGAGCAGCAGGAACGGCACGGCGCTGTCCGGCTCGTCGCCCTTCGCCACCTCCGTCACCGCGACGATGAAGCTCTCGATCTGGTCGGAGATCTGGACCGCGAAGTCGTCCGGATCGGGGTGGGCGGCGTGCAGCGTTGCGTCAGACATCGAGAAGTCTTCTCCCTTCGAAGGCACGCCCCAGCGTGACCTCGTCGGCGTACTCCAGGTCTCCCCCGACAGGGAGACCGCTAGCCAGCCGGGTCACCTTCAAACCCATGGGCTTGACCATGCGCGCCAGGTACGTCGCGGTGGCCTCGCCCTCCAGGTTCGGATCGGTGGCCAGGATCAGCTCCGTGACCGTACCGTCCGCGAGCCGTGCCAGCAGCTCCCGGATCCGCAGATCGTCCGGCCCCACGCCCTCGATCGGGCTGATCGCACCGCCGAGCACGTGGTAGCGGCCACGGAACTCACGGGTCCGCTCGATCGCCACGACATCCTTGGGCTCCTCGACCACGCAGATGACGGACGGGTCGCGGCGCGGGTCCTGGCAGACCCGGCACTGCTCGGCCTCGGCGACGTTTCCGCACACGGCGCAGAACCGCACCTTCTCCTTCACCTCGGTCAGCGCGTGCGCGAGGCGGCGGACGTCGGCGGGCTCGGCCTGCAGGATGTGGAAGGCGATGCGCTGCGCGCTCTTGGGACCGACGCCGGGCAGCCTGCCCAATTCGTCGATGAGGTCCTGGACCACGCCTTCGTACACGCCCGCTTCCAATCTCGCGCTGACGCGCGGTGGGTTCTCTTCTTACAGACTTCGGTATAAGGCCCGGGTCAGGGTGCCGGGTCCGGGCTCAGGCCGGGCTCAGGCCGGGCTCGGACCGGGCTCGGACCGGGCTCGGACCGGGCTCGGGCCGGGCTCAGCGGTCCAGCCGGCTCAGCCAACTCAGCAACTCGGCCAACTCGGCAACTCGGCCAACTCGGCAACTCAGCCAACTCGGCAACTCAGCCGGCTGAGCCGGTTCAACCGCTCAGAACGGCAGACCGGGCATCCCGCCGAGGCCCTGGGCGAGCGGCCCGAGCTTCTGCTGCTGCAGCTCCTGCGCGGCGTTGTTCGCGTCACGCACGGCCGCGACGACGAGGTCCGCGAGGGTCTCGGTGTCCTCCGGGTCCACCGCCTTCGGATCGATGACCAGGCCCTGAAGTTCACCGGCGCCGGTCACGGTCGCCTTCACCAGACCGCCGCCCGCCGAGCCTTCGACAGGGGTCCTGGCCAGTTCCTCCTGTGCCGCGGCGAGGTCCTGCTGCATCTTCTGGGCCTGCTGAAGCAGCTGCTGCATGTTGGGCTGGCCACCACCGGGGATCACGAGCTCACTCCTGCGCTGTCGACAGAGTTCTTCTTTCCGATAGCCCGAGCCTACGTGCTCATCGGTCACCCCGCCCTACGCCGTAGGGAGGAGGACGGGCGGGGCTGTGGAACCCGATTCGGCCACCGCGCGGGGCGAGCGACCGTCGTACGGCCGCAGGCCCGCGCCCCCTATTCGTTGGCGATCTCTTCGATGACCGTCGCGCCGAGTTCGCGCACGATCAGGTCGTGGCCGCTGAGCACGCTCTCGTCGAGATCGGGGTCGTCCTCGGCCGGAATGTCGTCCTCCGGCGCGATGGGCGGCGGCTCCGGCTCCCGGTACGCCGACGGCCGCGCGGGCGGACCCGCCGCGTCGGCCGGCGCCCCGGCGGGGGGCGCCCCGGCGGCCCCGGCGGGAGCGGCGGCCGACGCCAAGTCGG